>JAQWBH010000217.1 GCA_028707405.1 Parabacteroides sp.
GCAAAGCGGTGCCAATCATTACGGTAGCGTTCGATTTGAGGGCGGTTTGGCGGATATTAAAGTAAATCTCCCTTATGCCGGTTATTATCATATTTATTCCAGGACTTATAATAACAGCTCATCAGGTGCTAACCGCTGCGAAAAAATTCATATTAATGGTCGAGAATTCTTCATCTATCCATCAAATGAGCAAGCCGGAGAATGGGTAGACAGAAATCCAGTAGGAAAGATGGAATGGAACAGCGACAAGGGAAGTTTTGATTTTGTTCCGCACACGGACGCCTTTTATTTAAATTCGGAAAGCACATTCAAGATCGAAACAAATTGGGGATATTCTATCATAGATGAGCTTATCTTCGTTCCGGTGTCCGCTATTTATTTCAGTGATTTCGTGAATGTTAACCATGATGACCTTACTATTGAAATACCCCTTGGAGACAACGATACTGCACAATTATTAGAAAACATTGAGGCTCTTAAAGAGGGGGATATAAAGCTTACTGATGCTGACGGATTGGCTATATCTCCTGCGCTTCTAGGTACTGGCATGAAGCTGAAGCTTATGATTGACGATATCGTACATCATGAATACAATATTATCATTCGTGGCGACATTGACGGTAACGGCGAACTTGATATAATAGACATACTAATGGCTCGTGAAGCCATCCTCAAGGGAGAATTCATACTCGGAGCGGATATAGTATACAAGGATGGTACTGTGTCCGATGATGACGTTGATGCAATGAGAAATATCATACTGGGGATAATGTCTTCCGCCCCCTTACATGTAGATTACCTGACACTCTCTCCAGGAGCGGATGAAAAGAAGCTTAATTTTTCCTGGCACACCGGCGTCCCTTCCAGTGCTCCCGTTGTTTCCATTCAAAAAGAAGGCCAGGATGCGGCGGTGTTTTCCGGAACCTGCAGTAGCTCAAGCTCGACCATCAGTCAGATGTACTACAACAAAGTCACTGTAGACAACCTCGATCCAAACGCCACATACACATATAAAGTGGGCGATGGCAATGGCAAATGGAGCACTGAATATGAAATCAAAACGCGCGACCCGGATTCCTTCAGCTATATTATGGTCAGCGATATGCAGCTTATGAGTCAGGCAGAAGCTGATAGCTGGAAAGACATCTTAGATGTGGCGTACGCAAACTTCCCGGATGCTGCCTTTATGGGCAGCGCAGGCGATCAGGTTATGAACAATAACAAGATCGATTACGACTACTTCTTTACACCGAAAACACATTTGGCCACCCAGCCCTTCGCTGTTTGCATGGGAAATCACGATGGTAGCGGTGCGGCAGCTGGGCCCTTCTGGAATCCTCCGAACTCAGACGCAAATATAAACTACTGGTACCGATATGGCGACGCTTTATTCATTGTTTATAATGTAATGACAGCAACCGAATCAAGCCTTAGAACATTTCTGACAAACGCTATCAATGCGAATTTGGACGCGAAGTGGCGTATTCTGACATTCCATAATAACGTATACGGCCAGGGTCCGTATTCCCAAACCTATATGAAGGATTACAGAGACCAATATGTTCAGGTGATAGATGATTTCGATATAGACATTGCTTATAACGGTCATGAACATAGCTACAGCCGCTCATATCCCATGAGATGGTCGGGTAGCGCCGCCACTTCAAACGAAGAGGGGATTCAACCCGAGTTTTTCAGCCCCGAAGGCTATTCTGTGAATCCGACCGGAACAACCTACATAACACTTAATGCCATTAGGTCGACGGATCGGCGGGCACTGATTGAAAAACAGCCTTACACTGCTTTCATGTTACAAAACGACCTTGCTATGTTCAGTGTTATTAATGTGACCGCTACTACCTACACAACCACATGTTACGAGATCAGCGAAGACGGAGCAACCATTACTGAAGTCGATTCTTATACGATTTTTAAGTCGGCGAATGGTTAATGCATACCGTGACCTTTGACGCCGACAGGGGGAGTGCAGTCGCTCCGAACAGAGTGTTGGACGGGATGGCAATTATAAAGACGGCTTATACCGCTGAAAACGGATTTATATTCAAGGGCTGGCACTTAAATGACCAGACGTATAATTTTGCAATCCCTTTTACTCTCAAAGGCGGCACTGCAATCAATCTGCTTTTCTTTAACCTTCCAAGATTATCCGTAGACATTGATCTGGACTTTTGTCAAAACCTCTCAAGAGAAGAAATGCTCTCACAAATTGAAATTTATGCTTCAAAAACCGTTGCTTTGATGACGCGGGCAGCGGCAAGAGATTTATATGATCTGAATTATATGATTCGATACGGTCTGTTTGATGAAATTCACTCAAACTTACTGCTCTCCGGCAAGGCATCCGTAAAACAGATTGTAAAGGAGGTGAGCGCCCGGTGGCAACCACCGGATTCTGGCCGGTAAAAAGCAGGCTGAAAGAAGTCATTGACTATGCCGATAATCCCGATAAGACAACTGATAGACGGTGCCTTGACAATGATCTTGCCGCTGCTATTGATTATGCGGAGAACGACAGTAAGACGGATAAAAAGATGTATGTATCTGCAATCAACTGCCCGAAGCAGCGGGCGTATGAGCATATGACCGCAACCAAACAGAGATTAGGTAAGACCGGTGGAAATGTGGCATATCACGGCTTTCAAAGCTTTACCAGCGGCGAGGTTACTCCAAAAAGAAGTTATCAACGCCAAATTTGATAAGCATTGGGAAGACCGATATTTCTTTATGTTGCAGAATGAGCATCCCCGGTACCGTCCAAAACTGCTTCCGCTGCTGAAGTTTGAAAAGGATTTGGAATATGAGATCGACCATTCCCACGATACGGCGGTCGTACTGGTGGATGTGGTCTTTTATATTATCATCCAACTGCTGAATCTGGTCCGGAATGATACTTCACGGGAGACCCGCAGTCAGCCTCTTTCGCCCTCTATCCGAATGGAGCTATCAAAGCTCGATCAGATCCAAAAAGAATATCTGCTCCTTGCCGAAAATCACATTCGAAGTAATTTCCGGTCACAGGAGGTTGCACGCAGCAGAAAAGGCAGGACTCTTATACTAATCTCAAATAAAAGCGACGATAAAATTATCGTTCAGAACGCGTTCTTTTTATACTAATTTAATTTAAATTAGTATTAGGAACGCATCACTCCATTTTATCGGCTTTTATAATTGAGATTAGTATTAGAAGTTCCTGCCTTAATTTATGCCATTGAAAGGGATGCTGCCGCCATTGCCGTGGTTGACAGCAACCTGCACCGAGAGCATATTTCACCCTCTGAAAAAGCATTTGCTTACTGGGTCTGCATGAAAAACTTAGTTCGATCGGTACGATGCAGCAGAGCAAGGATTTGTTTATTGGAGCCATACGAAAGTTTATGGAGATGCAGACACTGACGGCACCACTGTTGCAGGAGCTTATTGATCACATCGATGTTTATGAAACACAAGGCACCGGCAAAAACCGTACTCAGCGAATCGTGATCTTTTATCGCTTTGTGGGATATATTGAACTGCCGGAATCGACTTTCAAAAACCGCTATACAATAGACACACGCCAGGGCGTTGCGGTGGAATATATCCCAAAAGCTATTCCGGCATAAAACAAAAGAGCAGGCGTTGAAACCTGCTCTGTACATACGAAGAAAGCCAGTTTTGAAGCAAAAGAGATCGAGTGCTCACACGGAATACTCAAATCCGTTATGAACACTCGATATGTAATGAGGTAACGAAAAAGATGCAGTGAGATCTATGAAGATTACGCTCATAATCTACTTTGTAAAAACTCAATAACGTTATTTCTTTGGTTGATGACGAATTTATGATCAAACCCGTCTTTTGTTATGATTGATATGCCATTTGGCACAATGCCTAAAGTATTTCGTTTCCTTATTTCTTGTATGTCAGAATAGTTAATATACATTTCTCCAGTCTGAATATTAAATACATGCGACTTAAAATTTAACCCTGTTTCATCAAAAAAGATTTTTCCTCCTACCGCTTCTATTCCTCTAAAGTAGTTTGCGGCAATGCAATGATTTATGTAATCTTTCATTTTCATTCTCCTCACAGAATATAAGTAATCTTGCACAGATTTTATCATCAAAATCTATGTATGTCAAGGTATATCAAGGTGTTGAAAAAGACTGTGTTGAAAAAGACTGTCGACAAAAATCGACAATCTTTATGTAAAGGTAATGAAAAAGATGCTGATACTTAATGCTCATAATCTGTATCATATGTAGCCCTCAAGTGAGTCTATATATGCTTGGTGTCTACCTTCTGCATTTTCTTTAATCCATTCGTATACCGCATTCAGCATTTGCTCTTCATCATATGTTGATGAAGCCATGGAGAAAATACGTTTATACATTTTTTCTATGTCGTTATAACAGTTAGTTCCGCGAAGATAGTGTTTCAAATTTACAGAAAAAAGTTTTAGTGTGTGGTCATATTTATTATTTAATTCACCAATATACTGCTTTAGAATACCATTTTTAGTAATATTAGTACCTTCATCTGTACTGCGTGTCTCCCACACGTTGCCGAATATTTCCCACTTTAAGTGTTGTGTTGTTGAATCAAATGTTATAAACTCATAGCTGCCACCCATCTCTCTAATCATTTTAACGAAAAAGCCGCCATTACCGTAAAATACAGGCGCATGAAATGAATATCGACCATCTTGCCAGTCAACACTCATGGAGATTTCTTTCATTACATCACCATCCACAAACATCACTGGTTCAAATTCTCTGGGCGGCTCTCGCATTAAAACATCATGCGGTATTTCGACATTAATTCGTTCGTTTTTGTAAAGTGAAGCCATACTGTTCTCTATAGAAATGAGAACTTCGCTCCAATCAGGTGCGCTTTCACCAATGATAGGGAATTTAATAGCCGATGAATATAGTTCGTTGCCATCGACGATAAAATCAATATTGGGCGTATCTGAAATAGGCATTTCGGGTACTAACTTAAAAGTTTTTTCAAGTGCTGTTACAACATCAGGTATTTTCTCAAATGAATCTATTGTTATTTCAAATGAAAAATAATTATTAATATGCCCATACTCAGTAGTATCATCTTCAAACGAAGAACCTATACTTTCAAACATTGCTTTTATTTCTTCAATATAAGGGTCTAATAGCCGAAGTGCGTAGTCCGAGTAAATTCTCGAATGACGAGCAGGTACCATAGCAAAAGAATAAAAATAAAGTTCATTTACTACAGTAAATTCTATTCCGTTTTCATCACGAAATACATATTCGGCGCGTTTACTAGTTCGATTGCTTGATACAAGTTCTACATCAATTAAACACATTTGAGATACGAACTCTACTATTTCCGACCTTGATTTCAAAGTGTCCATCCTACAAGCTGATAGACCCAACAAACATATTATTAAACATAAAGCAAATATTTTTTTATCATGTTAAACCTCCAAAATAAAGACTTTAGGCAATCATCGGAGTTTTCGTATTTACTAATCACATTACTTTTCCATATTATAACAGAAACCTGCCAAAAAAGCAATCTTAGCTTTTTCGACAGGTTTCGTCATGGCGGAGAAGGAGTGGACATGTTTCTGGGCGCGGAATTCCCCGAAATTTGCCCTTGGCAGGATGAATTTGACCCGAATTGCCCGACAGAAATACTTATTGATATGGAAACGGTGGAGATGTATGAATTCAACCCCACGGCGATACAGACATATCTGCCATGGGTGAATATATAAAAACTCAGCAGCTATATGGGTTATCTGAACTGCATTATATCAATCATAATGAGAGTGCCCCGCATTCAGTATAAATGGATTAATCTTATGATAATTTGACCATACTATGGCATGCTTTCACTATTGGCTTAAAGTGAGGCGATAAAAAAACGTTATTCGTCTTTCCTTGATTTCACCACAAATCCGCCGCCAAAGCCTGCCCCTGCCGCAACAACCATCAACAGCAAAGTCAGCCATACAGGTGTACCACCGGATGGTTTCGTATCGGTTTCAGCTACTACGCCCGAAGACGTTACCTTTGACTCACCCGGCGATTCACTAGTTACCTCATCAACGCTGCCGTCATGAGCCGCTGCACGTTTGGCAATGACGTTATACTCTTTCTTTGACCCGTCCTCCGCGATGCAGATAATTTTTACTGGGTTATCCTGCCCCGCAGCGAGATTTTCTCCGCCGACAACCTCCACGCTTGCCTTGTCGTCAGCCGCTTTCCCGCTGAATTTTACACTACTGGTTTCATATGGAAGCCAAATTACATAGCTTGTGACATCGCCTTTGAATCCCGGTGATAGTAAAAACCCGTCCACCGTAATCGACGACAAAGTGTTGTTGCTGCTTGCTTTGTAATTCGGATCTTTCTCTCTTGTTACCTTGATGGTGTATGTTTTTTTGCTGCCGTTAGCAGCCGTCACAGTAACGGTCACATTTGTCGTCCCGCCCGGAGTTAAGTTTGGGCTGTTGACATTTGCCTTTGCTCCGCTGTCCTCCGCTGCCGCCTGTACATCCAATTTAGATACGCCATACGGCACACTGGCAGTATAACTTGTCGTGCCTTTGCTGAATGTAGGGGATATTGTGGCATTTGATACCGCTAGACTTGCCAAATCAGCATTACCTGATAACGGTTCGGCAATGCTAAGCGTCGTGCCTGATGCATTGGCGGTGATTGAAGCCGCTCTTTTATCCCCGAAGCCTTCAGCTGTTACCGTAAATGCAGCGGAGCCGGGCGATACATTGTTTACTTTAAACTTAACCGTTGCCATCACTGTGTCGGATGAAAAACCATTGGAGCCGCCTGTGTTGTCAAGGTAAAGCAATTTCACAGTACTGCCCGAAGCGCTGATATCGAGGTCTGCGGCGGGTTTTCCTCCGCCGATAGTCGCCGATTGATAGGTCAACCTAGAGGTGTCATAGGTAATGGTTACGCCGCCTGCCGCAACGCCGCCCGCTCCCGAAACGCCTTTCAGGTTGACCGATACTGTTACAACGTCGCCGGGTCGTGCGGTTGACGGATTTGCAGATAGGGATACATTGACGGTTCCGGCTGCCCAGGCAGGCAGAAACGATAACGTGAAAAAAAGTAAAATAAACGCACCAAATACGGCAATCAAATGTTTTTTCATCGTAAAGCCCTCACTCTATTTCAATTTTTCAATACCAAGGATATCTCGTTTAAGCATAAGTAGGTCAAGGGCGTTTATCTTGCCGTCGCCATTGACATCTGCGGCTTGTTTGAATGCACCGGATAGTGGTTCAATACCTAAAATATCGCGTTTCATTTTGAGTAGACCCAACGCGCTGGTGGTTCCGTCCCCGGTGATGTCGCCTTTGACGACGGTCGTCATCGATTGCTTAACTGTATTGCCATCCATAAGCCGAACCGACATGCCAGTGCCAAGCCTCGCGGAACCAGCAATCTCAGCATTTCCCTTGAAAACCTTGATATAGGTGCGTTCGTTAAGACCTGACAAAAAAGTGGAGATATTGATATTCGGCGGGATATTACTGATGAAGCTATTTGCAACAGTAAAGGTGGAGCTTGTTATGTTTGAGGGAACGAAAGAGCGAAACCACGCTTCTAATGTCCTGCTGGCGGTCGCGGTAAAGGTGTAGGTTGTGTTGTTACTAACCCTAATACCCCCTTCATACCATCCGTTAAAAGTATATCCTGCATTCACAGTAGCAGTCAATGTAACAGTCGCGCCGTGGTTAAACGCACCACCGCCCACCGCGCTGCCGCCTGTTGTGGCAGTGGCGATGACCGTGTACTTACACAGGGCAAACCGCGCTTCCAACATCCGACTGGATGTCGCGGCAAAGGTGTAGATTGTGTTGGCGCTAACCCTTGTGC
>JAQWBH010000019.1 GCA_028707405.1 Parabacteroides sp.
ATCGAATTTACTCATTCCTGAAGAACTTTTGCAGAATCGTGGAATAGAGTTTTTTCATATCAATCGTGGTGGAGATATTACATACCACGGTCCGGGTCAGATTACCGGATATCCTGTTTTTGACCTTGATTACTGGCATTTAGGTTTGAAGCAGTATATACATCAGCTTGAAGAAACCGTTATACGATTCCTTGCTTTATATGGAATTAAAGGAGAACGGCTTGATGGCGCTACAGGTGTTTGGTTGGATCCGTTGATAAAAGGACGGGCGAGAAAGATTTGTGCCATTGGTGTCAAGAGTAGCCGGTTTGTAACTATGCATGGTTTTGCCTTGAATATTAACACAGATCTTAGCTATTTTACATTAATAAACCCTTGCGGTTTTGTGGATAAAGGCGTTACTTCCCTAGAAAAAGAATTAGGTGAGAAGCAAAATTTTGAATTGGCGAAAATACAATTACATGCACTTTTCAGTGAAATGTTTCCGGTTGTATAGACTGTAATCCCTAAGTAAATCCATTATCTCTTTTTAATTTTATTTTAACTTTTCACGCTTATACTGTTTGGAAACAGTATCTTTGGTTGTAGGACGTATTCGCGTGAATAGCATTCGTTGTTTGCGGAAGATATCAGACAAGCGTGTAAAATCTTTTTTATACATGATGCCAACACCTTGTGTAGTAAGTGCCTGACGTAGATACATACTATACAGTTCATTGGCATGATTATAAGCTTTCAATCTGATATCGCCGTTTTGATTCAGCTTGTATTCCAAGTCAAATTCGCCAATGAATGCATTCTTTTGTGCTGCTGAACTGTTTTTATATCCAAAGTTTCCATTAAATAGCAACCTGTTATCCAATAACTGGCTCGACAGTAACATTTCAACTTCAGTATCCTGAAGCCCATCCTGACTGGTACGAATATTTGTACCCAATTGTATTTTATCAGTAAAACTATTCATGATGTTGGATATTTGCGTTGATAGGGCGGATGAAGCAACGGCACTGAAGTCGTTCGATGCATAGGGATTGATGGTATAATCGGGCGTATAAAATTTGTTCAGAACCAACAAGTATACTATTTGTCGCGTCATCATATCTTCCGTATTCACTAAACTCCTCACTTGTCTTTCCAATTCTTCATTTGATCCCGGGAGTTCTATATCAAAAGAAATGTTCGGACTTCTTAGCATGCCGTCTAATAGCAGAACACAGTTTACAGGTACATTGCGTTTAGGTGTTTCAGTAACAAAGCTGGCATCCAAGTCCTGGATGTTAGCTGTCAGATTGTAGATCGCATTAATGTTCATTGTGGCATCATAAGGATCACCACGAAAACTAATACTGCTTCCTTCACGTATTTTAAAGTCTTTATGAATTAGCTGTTGCAAGCTGAAATTATATTTTCCACTTGTTATGTCCAGATTTCCATAAAGGCGCAGATCTGTTTTTGACCCATATTGCATTTGCAGACTGCCGGTACAATTTCCGGTTATTTTATCGCCGGATATTGGATCCATGATGACATCAATTGTTGCATCCGGAGTAACATCAAACAGAAAATTCATTTTATATTCGGTCCCGTTGTCTGTTTTATGTGCAGTCAGGGCTTTTCGTACAGAATCGTTCTTTGCCTCAGCTGCTTGTTGCTGCATCTCTTTTTTATTAACAAAGTTGATAAAGTCGTACTCTGTAGCCGATTCGTCCATAAAATTCAGTGTGATGGACGTTTTGGGTTCACTTCTCAGATTAATATCAAAATTGATGAGTTTTCCTGATCCCTGAATGGTTGTCGTGCCTGTTCCATAGGCAGAACCATAGATCATCGGATTCGTTTTCTTTGGAATATCATAGACAAGCATATTTTTTGCCTGAATATTTATATTGTAATTCAAATCTCTGAAATGATTGTGGTTCACTGTCAGATTCACTTTTGCCGAGTTATTATATTTGTCGTGAACCGTTATGTTACGCGCCATAATTGCCTTGTTTGTCATATGGATGGAATCGGAAAAATGATAATAAGTGTTTGTGTAATCAATGCCAAAGCCCCCATCTTTAATGAACGCATCTCCTTCAATATTAAGTGCACTGAATGGTCCATAAAAATGAACGTCTCCATATCCGCGTCCTTTGATATTTTTAGCTATACTGCCAACAAATGGTTGTATGAAAGCAATGTTTATATCTTTAGCACTGAAATAGAGAGAAAGGCCATCATTCGGCCCTACGGGGTATACATAACCACTTACGTCTGTCCAGGTTGTGTCGTTGGCATATATACTGCCCAGCATCATGATACCCTTTTGTGCATCATCCCATTCGCTGAACAAGTTCAGTCGCCCCAGAGTCACTTGATTGAAAGAAAAATTCTGAACTTCAAGATCTGTATTTATCATGCGGCTTCCGTATAAGTCTACAATATTGAATTTGCCTGTAGCTTTGCCGGCAAACTGGAGAACAGGTATATTGAGAATATCAAAGATATAACTCAATTCCACTTGTTTCATATCTAGTAAAAGTGTATCCGAAGGATTTTTGGAGATAAATCCTTTCATGTGCAGGTATTCATTATTGTGCGATATTGAAAAGTTTTGAATAGCAATCCGTCCGTTATCGAGTGTTATTTTAGAAGGAGCAATATTCCATAAAGTATCGTTCAGAATAAGCGGACTTTTATTTAATGATATTTCGGTATGTAATTTTGATTGTCCATTTTCACTTTTCCATTCGGAGAATTGTGTGGAGGCTGAAAGGTCGGCTTTAAATTGTCGCGTTTTATTGTTTGCCCAACTGAGCAAAGCATTAACTACATTATTACGTGCATCCATTTTCAAATCCAGGTAGTTGCGGTTGCCTTTATTGTTGTAGTTTATTGTCTTAAGTTGCAAATTTGCATTGCCTTCGGAATTGTCGCAAGTCAGATAACCGGATTCGAACATTGAACTACCCATATTAAATTTAGGCAGAAACGCTTCAATACGAAAACGGTTATAACGGTTATTATATAATGCCGTGATGCGTCCTTCGTTCACGATACTAACAGGTAATTTTAATGTTTTTGATATAGCTTCTGTATTGCCTATCGTTAGTAAAAGTGTGAAGTTATTCTCCATGATTTTTTTCTTTGACGCCTTAGTATTGGCTAATGCAGGGATATAGGCTTTCATGGTGTTTATCAGACTGGGAAGAATCGTTGTGAATGAATATGCGCCTGCAACTTCTCCATTTAAAATATCCGATTGAATTGTTAATCGCCTGTCTTTCTCTGTTCCTGTCGCATTGATTAATAGTTTACGCAAAAAGAAACTACTTGGTTTTGTTTTAAAAGAAAGACTGTCTAATTGAATTACTCCTTCCAGATTATCGATGTTATTGCCCTTGAAATTTGCATTCATCGCAAAAGAGATATCTGGCGCTTCATATGTTTTCAGTAGATGAAGACTGTCTGGACGCAGATGATCCACTCTTGATGTAAAGTTAAATATTGAATTTTGTCCTTCATGTTTGAATAGTCCTTCGGCATAGAGTTTGCCGTTAGGATCGTTCATCATTATTTTCCCATCGAAACTGTTTGGGTTAAAATTGCCCGAAAGTTGTATTTTTTCATACTTGTATCCGTTGTATCCAAATTCATCAATATCAGCCTTTATATTTCCACTAAAAGATCCGCTTTGGGGCTGGTGAGCGTCCAGGACAACATCCAATTTTGCTGCTCCATAGGGATTGTTGGTTGCAAAAAGTTCGTGGAGCTGGATTGTGGAAGTTGAGATATGACCTTTGATGTAGGAACCTATTCGTTCGTTTTTATCTTTACCAATAATCAGATCGGCTTGTAATGAACCTATGGCAGAAGACAACTTTCCATAGGCGATCAAATTATCAAAAAAGCCGGATATTTCGCCGGAAAAGTTGACAGTTCCCAACTTGACTATTGGATCAGGTAGGCTGACAGGATGTCCGTTGAAGTTACTAACCAGTCCTGCAATGCCATCGGTCGTGACGTACATCTTATTGACTTGTCCCAGGATATAAGCATTCTTCGGATTTGTAATTCCCCGCATTTCCATTTTGCCGACAAAAAGCATCTTGTCGCTGTACTTTAATAGTAAGCGCTTAAGATTGATATTGTTTACGTATCCGGAAGCTTCGGCTGAAAGTTCGATGATGTCCGTAAAATTATGAAATGCCGGAATAAACGGAGAAAAATCTTTCAGGCAGACTTGTGATGAAGGAATGTTGAGTGTCAGCAGAGCAGAATTCATCCAATCTTTAAATTGCTTTGCTTTAGTCAGGTTTATGCTTGCGTGATCAATCTTTAGGTTGGTTTGAGGCAATTTGATTTCCAAATTGTCAATGAAAGCACTGTCTTTATTTCCAATCAGATTCAAAGTCAGTTTATTCAGTTTGAACCCGGATGATTCCTCCAGACTCATCTTTTTAATATGGGCATTCAGGCTATCTTTATTGAAGGCCTTCAGCGATATGTTGGCACTTAGATTATGTATATCAATATGCTGTGCATTAAATTTGTCAGGTTGATATCCGGCACTTTGCACATCATAGCGCAAATGTCCGCGTCGGATAAGTATCGTATTAAACCTCAGGTCTATATTCGATTTTTTTTTCAAAGTATCCTTACTTGCAAAAGCATCTATAACAAATTGCAGATTAAGTTTGCTTTCGGGCGTTTTCTTTTCTAGGTTCAGTGTAAAACCGAATAATTGTACGGTTGTAAATACCATTTTGCCTTTTAGTAAAGGGAGTGCTTCGAATCCGGCTGCGACGTGGTTGGCAACGAAAAGAGGTTTCCTTTCCTGATCAGCCAGATACACATTATCTAGTACAATACGGTTAAACCATCCGATATCTACTTTCCCTATTTTTACGGGTACTCCGAGATAATTTGATAGTTCGGTAGAGGCAATACTTGCCACCTTTGTTCGAATATAAGGTATCTGCAACATAATGGCAGGCGTTGCATAAAATATCCAGAACAACGTAAGCAGAAAAACAACTATGTATTTAAGACCTTTGATATCTTTATCGAAATTTATTGGCAAATTTACAAATAATTGCGATAGATTCCGTTATTTTGCATGAAAATATAAACTGAAAAGTATATGAGTACAACAATATTAGGTATTGAGTCATCCTGTGATGATACATCGTCGTCGGTTATACGTGACGGTGTTATGTTGTCGAATGTTATTGCCAGTCAAGCGGTTCATGAAGCTTATGGAGGTGTGGTCCCTGAGCTGGCTTCACGCGCACATCAGCAAAATATAGTTCCAGTTGTTTCCGAAGCGATCAAGCGGGCAGGTATTGATAAGTCCGAGATTGATGCGATAGCATTTACACGTGGACCGGGTTTATTGGGTTCTCTTTTAGTTGGAACTTCTTTCACTAAAGGTTTGGCTACCTCATTAGGTATACCTATGATTGAAGTAAATCACTTGCAGGCACATGTATTGGCTCATTTTATTAAGGAATCGCCTGACGACAATCATGCACCTACATTTCCATTCATGTGTCTGTTGGTGTCGGGCGGCAATTCTCAGATTATTAAAGTGAATGCATATAATCAGATGGAGGTGGTGGGTCAGACTATTGATGATGCTGCCGGTGAAGCTTTTGATAAATGCGCTAAAGTTATGGGATTAGGTTATCCTGGCGGTCCGATTGTAAACAGACTTGCTAATGAGGGTAATCCTAAAGCGTTTACATTCAGCAAACCTCATATTTCGGGTTATGATTATAGCTTCAGCGGACTGAAAACTTCATTCTTGTACACATTACGTGATAAACTTCAGGAAGATCCGAACTTTATCGAAAATAATAAAAGAGATTTGTGTGCTTCGTTGCAAGCAACAGTTATAGATATTCTGATGGATAAATTACGCAAAGCAGTTAAAGCATTCGGAATTAATCAGGTAGCCTTGTCGGGAGGTGTTTCAGCCAATTCCGGTTTACGCGACGCATTTCTCGATCATGCAAAACGTTACGGGTGGAAGGTCTATATTCCGAAGTTTTCATTTACGACAGATAATGCGGCCATGGTTGCCGTTACAGGCTATTATAAGTACCTGGATAAGGACTTTTGTCCGATGGATGCTGTTCCGTTTTCACGGGTTGTTATCTAGGCTCGAAAAAGTATATACTTTAGAATACGGAAGTATATACTTTTGATATATGAAAGTATATACTTTTAAGGTATGAAAGTGTATACTTTTTTGAGTGAAAAGTATATATATTAAAAAGTAGAAGTAATTATAAAGATGAATGTAGAAATAATCACAATCGGGGATGAGTTGCTGATTGGTCAGGTAATTGATACAAATTCCGCGTGGATGGGGCAGCACCTGGGTGAGGAAGGGTTCCGTGTCATTTGGCGTACAACAGTCGGCGATGTAGAGGAAGATATGCTTGAAGCTTTCAATCGTGCTATGCAACGTGCTGACATCGTACTTATTACCGGAGGTATAGGTCCGACAAACGATGACATAACAAAGAAGACGCTTTGCAAATATTTCGGGTGTGGAATGCATTTTTCGGATGAAGTGTTTGATAATATTCAACGTATATTTAATCGTTCTAATCGCAAGATGAACGAGTTGACACGCAATCAGGCGCTGGTCCCGGATAATTGTACCATCATTCAGAATAGAGTTGGCACAGCGCCTTGTACTTGGTTCGAACGTGATAACCGGATACTTGTTTCTATGCCAGGCGTTCCTTCGGAGATGAAATGGCTGATGTCTAATGAAATTACTCCTCGACTGAAGACACGCTTCAATCAGAATCTGTTTATTCGCCATCAAACTTGTTGGGTTGCCGGATTTACAGAGTCAGCACTTGCCATAAAGCTGACAGATTTTGAGAAGCAGTTGCCTTCATTTATTAAATTAGCTTATTTGCCGCAACCCGGGTTGATACGTCTGCGCCTTTCTGCTTATACCGAAAATGAGGAAGAGGCTATCGTTTCCATTTCCGAACAACGAGAAAAATTACATGCAATCCTTGCCGGAAATATTTTGGTTGAAGAAGATAAGGCCATTGAAGTGCAAATAGGTGATATTCTGAGAGATAAACAGTTGCATATGGGAACGGCGGAGAGTTGTACAGGTGGTCACATCGCTGGAATGATTACTTCTGTAGCAGGAAGTTCCGATTATTTTGTAGGTGGAATCATTTCTTACAGTAACGAGGTAAAGCATCGTATACTTGGTGTTTCCGAAGAGAGCCTTTCTACATATGGGGCTGTAAGCAAAGAGGTTGTTGAACAGATGGTGGTAGGAGCCACTCGTGTGTTGGGATGTGATTGTGCTGTGGCTACTTCCGGTATTGCAGGCCCTGGAGGCGGAACAGAGGCAAAACCTGTCGGAACCGTTTGGATCGCTGCTAAGCTTAAAGAAAAAGTGGTGTCTGAATGTTTCCATTTCGGCACAATACGCGATCAAAATATACAACGAGCTTCGAACACTGCATTATTGATGTTATTGAAAGTTTTGGAAGAAGAATAATACAAAACAGGCTGCATTTATAAAAATTGCAGCCTGTTTTACATCAGATCATTCAGAAATGAGTTTGGCAATCAATGAATAGCCTTTTTCATTTGGATGCAAACCGTCGCCGATGAACAGATTTTCGTCAATTTTTCCATTTTTTTTCAGAAGTGGAGTCCCTGCATTTATAAACAGATATCCTGCTTTTATTGTCATCTGGCGAATCTTTTGATTAATTGTTTTTATCCAAGTTTCATCGTTTCGGCGCGGAAGAATCCCGATTACTTTGATTATAGCCTTTGGTTGACGTTCATGAATAGCGGATAACAGAAAATGAAGCCCTTCAACAATCTCATTGTCGCTATTGAATCCCTTGTTGTTCGTTCCAATCATCAATACTACTTTATTCGTTTGATATCCATCTAGTTCTCCGTGATAGACACGCCATAATACATTTTCGATACGATCCCAGCCGCAGCCCATATTCTGGAATCCGGCTTTCTCCATTACGTTATTCCATGTTTGTTCACCGTTTTTGTGCTGTCCGTAAGGAGCTCCACCCCAATAATGAGTGATTGAGTTACCCAGAATAACGGCCTTTGGCGCATGTTCTTTTACACATTTGATGATGTCGCGATGACGTGTTCTCCATTCGTAGCTGTTGGGCTCTCGACGTTGGGTAACCGGTTGTGTTGTAATTGAATTTCCAATAGGTATACGTAATATTTCACGTACTTTTTTCTCTATAATCTTTGCCTGTTGTACCATGCCCCAATCCGACGGATGAACATAGTCGACCCACATGTTCGGATCAAAGTTGAGGTCGTCGTGTGAGATGTAGTACAAATCTTTCACCCCTTCAGCTTTTAGTTGTTTATATGCTTTAAGTGATGCTTCATTTGATTGTTTGTAATTCATTCTGGTACTGTCTGTTTCCGCATTGCTATAACCAGCGTGCTCAACAAGCAGAATGGGAGTGGCGTGTTTTGCACGAATCTGTTTGATGGCAGCTAAAACAAGTGAGTATACTTTTTCTGCCTTACTATCTGTCAGATTTGGGATACAGTCGAGGATATACAGTCGTGAATCAATTTCGTTAATGAAGTTGAGTACTTCGGGTTCCAGTTTGCCGTTGCCTGAAAAACCAAGGTTGATAACCGGATAGTCTATGGTACGCTGCAAAATATTTCCCCATGCTTGTCCCGGACGCGAAGCGCAAGCACCTTGAGCTATAGAGGTTCCATATATAACAATCGGTTTTTCGGTTGATGCCGGGATAAAAGTAATTCTCTCGTTTTCCGGAATTCCAATATTCAGCCATTTGACACCATTATATAGAGGTAAGTAAAGTCTGTACTCGAAGCCTTCATTGTGATACTTATCCTTGCCTAGATGCGAGTACGTTGTTCTTATAGTATCTCCGAAAGAAAATCCGCCGTAACAGAATCTCCATTTGCCATCGCTGTCTATACTGTATAAGTCAACGCCTGAAACACCTGTGGCAGGCATGTGCTGCATTCCGAAGTCTTTTGTATTTGTCGTAACATATCTGATAGAAATCTGAGGTGAGCTACAGTAGAAACTGATGGATAATCCAGCCGAGTGGCGGGATAAATTCCATACATCGTTTCGGACAACACCGTGAGCCCTATTGGGAAGACGTACGTAACAATTTCCGATTTCATCGATAAATCCTTGATTTTGAATTACCGGAAAGCCTGCTTCCATAGGATCGTACCATTTTATTTGAGCTGAAATTGAACCACACAGGAGGCAGAAGGTTAGAAAAAATAGGTATCTTTTCATTGATATGATTTGTTTTAGTTTATGTTTCATTTACAAAAGAACAAAATGCTGCGGAATAAAACAAACAGATAGCTATTGAATCCTATTCTAAATGCTTTTATATATCTTTGCAATCAAATTAACGTTAATAGTTATTTATCATGAAAGTGGAAAAACTTATTATGCTTCTTCTGCTGGGAAGCATGCCGCTGATGGCTCAGAAAAACTATCAGCTTCAATCTCCAGATAGCAAACTTAAAGCTACTGTAACAATTGGTAAAGATATTCAGTTCTCTTTTAACCATGAAGGCACTGAAGTATTGGCTCCATCAACAATTGCCATGACCTTGCAGGGAAGTAATGTGTTGGGTGCAAACCCGAAAGTAACAAAGGTTTCGAAAATGTCGGTCGACAAGATTATCCCTTCTCCAATTTATAAAAAATCGGAAGTAAAGGATAAATACAATGAGATGACGTTGACCTTCAAAGGCAATTATAGCCTAATTTTTCGTCTCTACAATGAAGGGTTGGCTTATCGCTTCTGTACAACTATGAAAAACAATATCATTGTTCAGAATGAAAAGGCTGATTACAATTTTTCATCCGATCACATGACATTTACTCCTTATGTAAATAGCAAGGCTCCAACGTTTGACGAGCAGTTTAAGAATTCTTTTGAACAGACTTATGTCAATATGGAAATCACCAAGCTAAACAGTCAGCGGCTGATAATTCTGCCAATGATTGTTGAACTGGATGGTGGTAAGAAGTTGTGTATCACAGAATCAGATCTGGAAGATTTTCCTGGAATGTTTTTGAATAATACAACCGACAAACCTTCATTGAAAGGTATTCATGCTCCTTACCCGAAGGTTGAAGAACAAGGGGGGCATAATATGTTGCAAATGCTTGTGAAAGACCGTGAAAGCTATATTGCTAAAACGAAAGGTACACGTGCGTTTCCTTGGCGCGTCTTTGCTGTTTCAGCGAACGATAAAGAGTTGGCAAACTGCGATATGGTATATTGCCTGGCTTCACCTAGTCGTTTGTCGGATTTTTCTTGGGTTAAACCGGGAAAGGTTGCTTGGGACTGGTGGAATGATTGGAATATTTACGGCGTTGATTTTCGTGCAGGTATCAATAATGAGACCTATAAGTATTATATCGATTTCGCATCCAAGCATGGTATAGAATATGTTATTTTGGATGAAGGCTGGTCTGTTAACAAAAAGGCAGACTTGATGCAGGTGATCCCTGAAATCAATATTAAAGAACTTGTTGATTATGGCAAATCAAAGAACGTTGGTATTATTCTTTGGGCCGGATTCCATGCTTTCGATCGTGATATGGAAAATGTCTGCAAACATTATTCGGAAATTGGTGTCAAAGGGTTCAAAATAGACTTTATGGATCGCGATGATCAGGAAGTAATCAATTTCTTGTATCGTGCAGCTGCTACCTGTGCAAAGTATAAACTGATGGCCGACTTCCATGGAATCTGCAAGCCTGCCGGTCTGACTCGTACTTATCCTAATGTTATTAATTTTGAGGGTGTTCATGGCTTAGAGAATATGAAGTGGACTCCAGCAACGACAGATATGATGGCTTTTGATTGTACAATTCCTTTTGCACGTCAGCTAGCAGGCCCGATGGACTATACGCAAGGTGCTATGCGTAATGCTGTCCGTTCGAATTATCATCCGATTAATTCTGAACCTATGAGTCAGGGAACGCGTTGTCATCAGTTGGCATTGTATGTTATTTTGGAATCGCCGTTGAATATGTTATGCGATAATCCGACCAACTATATGAAAGAAGCTGAATGTACGAATTTTATTGCTAATGTTCCGACAGTATGGAACAAGACTGTCGCTATGGATGGAAAGGTTTCCGAATATGTAGCTATCGCTCGTGAGCATGGCGATAACTGGTATGTTGGTGCAATAACAAATTGGACTTCACGTGATATGGAGCTCGATCTTTCATTTCTGGGTAATGGCGATTATAAGATGGAAGTGTTTAGGGACGGTATCAATGCCGATCGTGCGGCTTGCGATTACAAAAAAGAGATTATTTCGGTTCCTGTAAATCGTAAGTTGATGATTCACATGGCTCCTGGTGGAGGCTTCGCTGCAAGAATTTATAAATAAACAGATAGGTGATAAAGAAAAAACGAGGATACTTTTTAAGAAAGTTTCCTCGTTTTTTTATAATTTGATTCGTAAATTAGCAGTGAACAGCTTCGACGTCTTCTGTGTGAACAGGCACTTTAGTTTTACCCAAAAGGTGTGAACCTGTTTCAGTGATTAAATAGTTCTCTTCATTACGAATGCCACTGAAGTCTTTGTATGTGAAAAGCTTGTCATAGTTTAAGAATTCGGTGAACTTGTTCTGGCTTTTCCATAAATCCATCAGTTCAGGGATAAAATAGATACCCGGTTCGATAGTAAGAACAAATCCCGGCTCCAGTTTACGACCAAGACGAAGAGATTTACGACCAAACTGTGTGCTCTTTGGTACGCCATTCCAACCAACATAAACTTCGCCCAGATTTTCCATATCATGAACATCCATTCCCATCATGTGTCCTAATCCGCAAGGCATAAACATTGCTGCAGCTCCGGATTTTACGGCATCCATAGCATCTCCCTTGGCAAAACCAAGATTCTTCATTCCTTCCATGATTACTTTCAGTGAAAGCTCATAGACATCGACAAAAGGAACACCCGGATGAAGCGCAGCAACGGCTGCTTCATGAGCAGCAACCTGAATATCATATACATCTTTCTGCCGTGTTGTGAATTTCTTATCGGCAGGCATTGTAGATGACATATCGCCTGCATAACCCATCTCTGTTTCTGCTCCGGCATCAAGTAATAACATATCGCCACTCTTGATCAAATGACTGTGGTCGTGATTATGTAGAGTCTGTCCGTTTATTGTAGCAATAATCGGGAAGGAGAGTTCGTAATTATACTTGAATGCTGTTTCAGCAACAACAGCCGCAATATCACTTTCACGCAACCCCGGACGAACAGTACGCATGGCAGCAACATGCATCTCGCCTGTTACAGTACAAGCTTTCTCTATCTCTTCTATTTCTTCAGTACTTTTGTAATTACGTTGATTGACAACACCCATGATGAAAGGAAGAGAAGGTCTTTCTGTCCCCGGAATAATACCCAGCCACTGGAATAATTTTATTTGATGTTCTGCACGGTAGCTAGGCAAATAATGGATAGTTTGTTTTTTCTGAGCGGCATTCTTGAGATAAGCTTCAATTTCTTTCAAAGGGCGTACTTCGACGATTCCGGCTGCTTCACTTTTCTCTTTCAATGTCGGTTGAATACCCATCCATACAATATCATCAATTGTTAATTCATCACCAAAAATAATTTCTTTATCATTGTCGATATCAATGATAGCCGAAAGGCCGGCATAGGGCAATCCGAAGAAATATAAAAAGGTTGAATCCTGACGGAAATGGTAGGTGTTATCGGCATAATTCATGCCTGATTCGTCATTGCCTATAAACAAAAGCAAGCCTGAACCTACTGTTTGTTTCAATTTTGCCCTGCGGGCAATATAAGTTTTCTTTGCAAACATAATACTGTAATTTTATTTCGTGCACTAAAGGTAAGTATTATTTGCAACAGATGTTTCTTTAGAAAGCTTTTTTTACTTTACAACAGTTCAATTAATAGGATGAATGGTTGAACGATTGATAAATGTGAGCGCAGCGCCGATAGCGGTACGATATTCCGCATATTTAGGTATATGAAAGCGAACACCATACATTTCTTCCAGCTTTGGAAATGTTTCTTTACATTGAGGCAATTGTGTCAGATTTCCAATTAGAACAAAATCTTTGATGGAGCTGTTTAAAGAAGCAAGAACTGCCGCTTGTCCGATATTTTGCAATACCATGTGGATGAGACCGGAAGCAATATCTTCAGGAGATACGTTTCCGTCGGCTTTGCCAAAGTTGGAAGCGGTAGCATCCAAAGGAAGATCGGGTAGCGGGCGGTTGCATATGTCTTGTATTTGTAAATCAATATTGTTAAGCGAGCCTTTTTGTGCAATATCGGCAACTAAATGGATGTCTTCTGTTTTCAATAGAAGACGGGAAAGTCCTATTAATGTTCCTCCACCAAGACCGAGTCCGCCAATATGTTGGATCGTTTCGCCTTCGACCTTTACAAATGAAGTGCCTGTTCCCATACTGACAACAATCAGTTGATCTAATGAAGCAGCATACTGCGCACCTAGTCCATTAGCTAAAAATTCGTCTGTACGAGCGGTAGAAAGTCCATATAAAGATTGGTCAATGTAGGCGCTTCCAACGCCTGTAATCATGACTTTCTCAATATCCGGAAGTGTAAAACCATTATCATAAATATATTTGCCAAAAGCACCAAACAAAGAAGTAACAGGGTCGGTTGCTTTTACAAACATTGGCGATTTGATTACATTGTTTTCGATGCCTACAATCTTTGTTGTACTACCTCCGACATCTATACCAATAACTACACCCATAGCCATATTATTATATGTGTTAGTCTTCTTTAAACTTCATAAGAACAACATTCTCCACATGCTGCGTATGTGGAAACATGTCGACTGGTTGAACTTTGCATACTTCATATTTTACACTCAACAGATTGATATCGCGTGCTTGTGTCGCCGGATTACAGCTTACATAAACAATTCGCTTAGGTTGAGCGGAAAGAATGGTATCGACAACATCTTTATGCATGCCGACACGAGGGGGATCGGTGATGATAACATCCGGTCTGCCATATTGATTGATGAAATCCTGAGTAAGGATATCTTTCATGTCCCCGGCAAAAAACAGAGTGTTTGTAATATTATTGAGCGAGGAATTATATTTGGCATCTTCAATCGCTTCAGGCACATATTCGATTCCAATGACCTGCTTTGCTTGATGAGATATGAAATTGGCAATAGTCCCGGTACCGGTGTACAAATCGTAGACCAATTCATTTTTAGTTAGCATGGCAAAATCACGGGCAACCTTATAAAGTACATAAGCTTGCTTGCTGTTTGTTTGATAAAAAGATTTTGGTCCGATTTTGAACTTCAGTCCTTCCATCTCTTCAATGATATAATCATTGCCTTTGAAGGTGATGACATCCAAGTCGGTTATAGTATCATTACATTTGCCATTGATAACATATAATAAAGAAGTAATTTCTGGAAACTGTTCGGCTATGTGCGTTAATAACGCAGTGCGAAGCACCTCGTCCTCGTATTTGAACACCACAACAAGCATCAATCCACCGGCAGAAGATATTCGGATCATCAGATTCCGCATATAACCATCTTGGGTGCGCGCGTTAAAGAAGGTATAGCCTTCATGCGACAGACAGAAATCTTTGATGCTTAATCTGATGCGGTTAGATATGTCATCCTGCAACCAGCACTTATGTATATCCAGTACTTTGTCGAACATTCCGGAGATATGGAATCCTAAAGCATTGTTCTTGTCAAAGGTCTGTTCAGATTTTATCTGCTCGTCGGTCAGCCATTTCTTGTCGCAGAAAGCAAATTCCATTTTGTTACGATATGCAACTGTCTGGATGGAACCTTTGATAGGTAATATCTCTCCCAAATCAATCTTACCTATTCGTGTGAGGTTGTCAATAACTTGTTTCTGCTTATATTTGATCTGCTCTTCGTAGCGGAGATGTTGCCATTGACAACCTCCACAAATACCAAAATGTTCGCAAAAAGGTGTCTCCCTAAGTAAAGAATATTCATGAAAATGAATGGCTTTACCTTCAGCATAATTGTGCTTTTTCTTTGTTAACTGGATGTCTATCACATCTCCTGGAGCTACAAATGGTATGAAAATAACCAAATCATCAACTTTTGCTATTGCTTTTCCTTCAGCTGCAATATCTGTTATTGTTACTTTTTCAAGAATCGGTAACTGTTTCTTATTTCGTGCCAATGTCGTTCGTTTTAAATGTTTCGCCATGCAAAGTTATACATTTTCGCTAACAAAAAGTAACAGCAAGTTATAAAACATATAAAATTGCTTATTCGTTTTGTACTATTATGTAATAAATAGCATATCTTTGCACAATTGTAATCTCGAGATAGCAAAATGAAAATGTAAATGTAAATACTGTCGAATATGGAAAGAAAAAGAGTTTATACATTCGGAAATGGGGAAGCAGAAGGCAAAGCAGATATGAGAAATCTGCTTGGTGGCAAAGGGGCTAACCTCGCTGAAATGAATTTGATTGGTGTGCCGGTTCCTCCGGGATTTACTATTACTACAGAAGTATGTTCTGAATATTATTCATTGGGAAAAGAGAACGTGACAGAAGTTTTGAAAGCTGATGTTGAGAAAGCTATTGCAAACGTAGAAACACTGATGCATTCTAAATTTGGCGATGTTGCTAACCCACTTCTTGTTTCGGTTCGTTCAGGTGCTCGCGCTTCGATGCCTGGTATGATGGATACTATTTTGAATCTTGGTCTGAATGAAGAGGTCGTAGAAGGATTAAGTCGTAAAACGAATAATCCTCGTTTTGCATGGGATTCATATCGCCGGTTTATTCAAATGTATGGTGATGTTGTGTTAGGAATGAAGCCGACCAGCAAGATTGATATCGATCCTTTTGAGGCAATTATTGAGGATGTAAAGAAACAAAAAGGGGTTAAATTGGATAACGAACTTGAGACGGAAGATCTGAAGACGCTGGTTTATCGGTTTAAGTCTGCCGTTAAGGAGCAGACAGGAAAAGATTTCCCTGTAGATGCCTATGAACAACTTTGGGGTGCGATTTGTGCCGTGTTTGATAGTTGGATGAATGAACGTGCTATTTTATACAGAAAGATGGAAGGTATACCTGATGAATGGGGAACAGCAGTCTCTGTTCAAGCTATGGTATTTGGTAATATGGGAAATGCTTCTGCAACGGGTGTATGTTTCTCTCGTGATGCTGGTACAGGCGAAGATTTATTCAATGGTGAATATTTAATTAATGCTCAGGGTGAAGATGTTGTAGCCGGTATCCGTACACCGCAACAGATTACCAAAGTAGGTTCGCGCCGCTGGGCAGAACGTGTTGGCATTACAGAAGAAGAACGGGCAACAAAATATCCTTCAATGGAGGAGGCTATGCCTGAGATTTATAAACAGTTGGATGAGATTCAAACAAAGCTTGAAAATCATTATCAAGATATGCAGGATATGGAATTTACTGTTCAGGAAGGAAAACTCTGGTTCTTACAGACGCGTAACGGCAAAAGAACGGGAGCGGCTATGGTAAAGATCGCTATAGACTTGCTGCATCAGGGTATGATTGATGAGAAGACGGCATTGATGCGTATAGAACCAAACAAACTGGATGAGTTGCTTCATCCGGTATTTGATAAAAAGGCACAGAAAAAAGCCAAACTGTGGGTAAAAGGTTTACCGGCTTCTCCGGGAGCGGCAACGGGACAGATTGTTTTTTTGGCTGAAGATGCTGCAAAATGGCATGCCGACGGAAAGCGGGTGGTTATGGTTCGCATTGAAACCTCACCGGAAGATCTGGCTGGTATGACTGTGGCTGAAGGTATCCTTACAGCACGTGGGGGGATGACATCGCATGCAGCAGTTGTAGCACGCGGTATGGGTAAGTGCTGTGTTTCCGGAGCAGGGGCATTGGAAATCGATTACAAGAATAAATTAGCAATTGTTGACGGTGTGATTCTTCGTGAAGGCGATTTCATTTCTTTAAATGGGACTACCGGTGAGGCTTATGTAGGCCTTGTTGAAACAAGAGCGGCCGAGCTTTCGGCTGATTTCACGGAAATAATGAATCTGGCTGACAAATATACAAAATTGCAGGTTCGCACAAATGCAGATACACCGCATGATGCTGCAATAGCACGTACGTTTGGGGCTGTGGGCATTGGTTTATGTCGTACAGAACATATGTTCTTTGAAGGAGAGAAGATTAAAGCTATGCGCGAGATGATTCTGGCTGAGACACCTGAAGAACGTGAAAAAGCGTTGGCTAAAATTGAACCTTATCAGAAAAATGACTTTAAGGGTATTTTCAAAGCTATGGAAGGTTATCCGGTAACCGTTCGTCTGCTCGATCCTCCATTACACGAATTTGTTCCTCATGATCAGAAAGGACAAGAAGAAATGGCTGAGACTATGAATGTTTCAGTAAAGTATATTCAGCAACGCGTTGAAGCTCTTTGCGAACATAATCCTATGTTGGGGCATCGTGGTTGTCGTTTGGGCAATACTTATCCTGAAATTACGGCAATGCAGACACGTGCTATTTTAGGTGCTGCTATAGAATTAAAGCAGGAAGGCGTTGATGCCAGACCGGAAATTATGGTGCCATTAACTGGTATTCTGTATGAATTTCAGGAGCAGGAAAAGATTATTCGTACTACAGCAGAAGAGTTATTTATAAAGTTAAACGATCGTATTGACTATAAGGTGGGAACAATGATTGAAATACCGCGTGCGGCATTGACTGCAGATAAGATCGCTTCAGCAGCTGAATTCTTTTCTTTTGGTACGAACGATTTGACGCAGATGACATTTGGTTATTCACGCGACGATATTGCATCATTCTTGCCGGTATATCTGGAAAAGAAAATTTTGAAGGTCGATCCATTCCAGGTATTAGATCAGAATGGGGTCGGCCAGCTAATACAGATGGCCACTTCAAAAGGGCGTAAAGTGCGTCCGGATTTGAAATGCGGTATTTGTGGTGAGCATGGAGGTGAGCCTTCTTCGGTTAAGTTCTGCCACAGAGTTGGATTAAATTATGTATCATGCTCTCCATTCCGTGTCCCTATTGCGCGAATAGCGGCCGCTCAGGCAGCTATTGAAGATTGATATTCATATTTCGTTATTATATACATATATAATAATGTATATTTGTATATTGATAAGTAAAAAACAAGGAGGCTTTATGGCCTCCTTGTTTTTTAATGCACAAGAAAGCATCTGGATATCTTTTCTTTAGCAAAAAAGAATAAAATCTTTTCAAAAAAGGGGCAGTATTGGAATAAAAAGCTGTATTTTTGTTCGTGCAGTATAAATATGATTGAAAGAAAAAACGATGGATCGGTATTTAATTATAAAGACGAGAGATGAGTTACTTCGAATCAAAATAGATCAGATACTATATTTTGAGGCGGATAGAAATTATACTAAATTACTGTTATCAAATAGTATACAATTTACTTTTGCGATTAATATAGGTAAAATTGAAGAGATGCTGGCAAATCAGATGGCCGATAGCAATACAATTTTGTTACGTGTGGGCAAAAGTCATATTATTAATAAAAATCATATATTACAGATTAATTTGCCTAAGCAAAGATTGCTTTTACTGACGGCAGACAATAAACCAAAGGAGCTGGTGATTTCAAAAGATCCTCTAAAAGGCTTGAAAGATATTCTCGAGAAAGAAATGGAAAAGACGGGGGAACCTAAAGAAACGAAAGATGGTAATTAATATTGGAAAAGCCGAAGATAATGATTTCGTAGTTGATGATCCGTATGTAAGCAGACACCATGCTTGCTTAACTAATAAATGTGGCGAGGATCAATGGCTGCTAGAAGATTTGGGTTCTTCTAATGGGACGTTTGTGAACGGCACTCAGGTTATTAAGAAGTATGTAACGCAAAAAGATGAAATTCGTTTGGGTAATACCTATCTTTTGGATCTGTTAGAAGTGTTAAAAAGTAAAAATGACTATAGTAAAGAGTTTGCTGATTTAAAGCAAGTGTATGATAAATATATTGAAGCAAAGGTTAAGATACAATCATCTAATCAATTTAAAATAAGAATATTTCAATCTCTTCCATTTGCACTTCCCGGTATTGTCGGTGTAATTATTGGTTTCTTGGGAAAGGGAAGCCATGAACTATTTGCTATAAGTCTGTTTATTGCAATTTGTGCACCTACAATTGGTATCTATTTAGGTGCGAAACAATCGGCTAAAGTACCTCAGCTACTGCAAGATTTAGCTAATCAATTCAAAATCGATTATGTTTGTCCCAAATGTGGAACTTTTTTAGGCGAAATTCCATGGGAATCGTTACGAAAGAGGAAGCAATGTCCTGTTTCTTCCTGTAAGGCGAAATGGGTAAAAGAATAGGTTTTGTAATTAAAAGTAATACTTTCGTACAGAAACCTCAATTGTTTGATTATAAGATAATATTCTTTGCTTGTTAATTAAAATACTTTCAATACATTTGCTACCAGAAATTAAAAGAGTATTTTATGCAGGAAGATGATTACACATTCGTTACGTTAGACAGTGATGATTCAATGTTAGGCGACGTTGTGGTGAATGTGGATGATGGAAATGATCTGGCTGACATAGTAATGATTGATGATAATGGAGATAGTTCAGATTTTATTACGTTAGCTGATGATACAGTGATGCTATCCGATGCGGATATGGTTGATACCTATTCGATGGATATGGATAGTTCTGATATATCATTTATCTTATGATTTTCATAAAATGTCCACATTGTCACGTAGGATTAAAGGTAGACGAGGGGAAAATTCCCCTCGATATTGCCTCTTTTAAGTGTCCTAAATGTAAACAGCTTATTCCTATCTCTTTATTATCCAAAGAAGAGAAAGAAAGAGATAACAATTCGGAAACGCAGGTCCTTTTTTGTAATCAACAGAAAGGGAAGATGGGTTATCTGAGTGTCACCGCTAACGAGTTTACACCAGAACAAACTATACCATTGCATGAAGGTACTCTAACTGTAGGAAGAAAAACAACATCCCAACTTGCGGATATTGGTATTGAAACGACTGATAAGGCAATGAGTCGGAAGCATATTCAGATTGAAATAAAAAAAGATGCAAAAGGGGCATATAAACATTTCCTTTCAGATAATAAAAGTAAAAATCATACGTTATATAATAGCAAGTACTTAAAAGATGGAGAAATTGTAGTGATGAATAATGGTGATGAAATCATTATTGGACGAACAGTTCTTCATTTTTATGAATAAAAAGTTGTCTATGCTATGAATATAACGATTGGTAAGCCGTGGGGTGTTAGTGAAAAAGGAGGAAGATTGAATAATGAAGACTCTATTTATCCTATGCCTGAAGCTATAAATACAAATCAGAATTTGTTTTTGGTATGTGATGGAGTTGGCGGCTCTGAAAGAGGAGAGGTTGCCAGTTCTTTGGCATGTGAATCGTTTCAATCTTATTTCAATACTTTCTCTGAAGGCAATATAGATGCTAATCTTATTAGTAAAACAATCCATTATACAGAAGCTTGTTTTGATAATTATGTAGTAGCTCACCCGGAAGCTAAAGGGATGGCAACAACACTGACAATGTTGTATATTGGAACAAATGGAATCACTGTAGCTCATGTAGGGGATAGTCGTATATATCAGATACGAGAAAATAAAATTCTTTTCAAAACAGAGGATCATTCTCTTGTAAATATGTGGGTTAAATTGGGGAAAATGACTCCTGAAGAGGCAATTCATCATCCTCAGAAAAATATTATCACACGTGCAATACAAAGTTCTGAACATCCGACAGAAGCTGATGTGACTTTGATAAGTGATATACAAGCAGGCGATTATTTCTTTATGTGTACTGATGGCGTATTAGAACGGCTTGCTGATGATGATCTCATTCGAATATTTTCAAAAAATACTTCTCCGGAAGTAATAAAAAATATTATATTAGAATCTTGTAGTGGTAAAGCACGTGACAATTACTCATTTTATATCATATCCATTCAAAATGTCCTCGATTCAGTAGGATTTAAGCAAAATATTCTCTCTTTATTTTATTCTTTTGTATAAATAGTGTAATTTTGGCAGATTAAAAAGATAACCATGGATGTTATGAATTTGCCAGATGGACATATTCTTCAGAATGGAAAATATCGGATTTCACATGTTATCGGTCAAGGAGGCTTTGGCATAACTTATAAGGGTATTTGGTATACAGAAGTAAAGGGATCTTTAGGGACAGTTAAAACTGAAGTGCCAGTATGCATCAAAGAATACTACTTTAAAGATTATTGTTATCGTCTTGCCGGTTCACCTTTGGTGAAGGTTCATTCTGAAACAGGAAGGGTTCTCTTTGATAGGTTTAAGGAAAAACTTATCAAGGAAGCAAAGATCCTTTCAGAGGTTCATCATCCCTATATAGTTAATGTGTTGGAAGTCTTTGAAGAGAATGAAACTGCCTATATAGCTATGGAGTATATTTCTGGTTGCTCTCTCAAATATATGCTAGATAAGGAAGGCGTATTATCTGAAAAAAAGGTTTTATACTATATTCAACAAATAGGGAAGGCTCTAGAGTTTGTTCATGGAAAAAGTATACTGCATTTGGATATTAAGCCAAGTAATATTTTGATTGATTCAAAAGGCAACGCTCGCTTAATAGATTTTGGTGTAAGCAAAAGGTATGATATAGAACAGCAGGAAACAAGTACGACTATGCTTACATTATCAAAAGGTTTTGCTTCGATTGAACAATATGATAATGAAGGCACACAAAGTTTTTCTCCATGTCCCGATATATATTCTTTAGGCGCGACAATGTATAACTTGTTGACGGGAAAAATACCGATAGAATCAATTTTACGGGCAACACATCCATTACTTAATCCCAAAGAGCTTAACTCTGAAATTACAGAAAACACGGAACAGGTTATTTTGAAAGCAATGCAGATTGTACCAGCAGACCGTTATCAATCTGTTTTAGAGATGATTACAGCTTTAAATATTTCTGAAGACGAAACATTCGAAGAGAATGATTTGAATAGTGAGGAGGTAGAAAATCAGTCAGGAAATGACGATATAACAAATGACGACACTGTGTTGCAGCCTATAAATAAACTGCAAAATGAAGGGAATGAAAAGGTAAAATTAGACAATGCCAGAGAAAAGAAGGAAAAGAGAAAGCGAAAAGGTACAATAGTTTTAATTGTAATTGCTATATTTGCAAGCGTTGGATTGGTTATTACATTTTGGATGAAAGGGAATAAATTTGTTTCAATACAAAATGGCATTACAGCAACTTTAGGTAAATCGCCAGTTGATAAGTCAACCGTGTTGCCGACAAATGCAGATAGTACAAGTGTTGATTCTATTAATGAAAATACAACGGACAAAGAAGCATTGATATCTACTAAAAAAGAAGGTGATAAGCAATCTTCGAAAACTGATAATATCCTTTCGACCAATAATGGTGACGTAGGTAAGAATGGAAATATATCTTCTTTTAATCCTGTAACGAAAGACAATATGCTACAATTAAAACCGCAGCCTGTAAAGGCAAATGAAAGTTTGACAAATACAGATGCTGTGTATTCCTCAATGGTTGCTTCGGGAAAAGCAAAAATGAACGCTGGTGATTATGCTAATGCAAGAAAAGATTTTTCTAAGGCAAAAGATGCAAAATTAACAGAAGAAGTTGTTAGACTAATGATTACTTGTGATTCCAAAGAGGCAGATAAGGCGTTATCAAATAGAAAAATGCAGTATGAAGAAAAAATGACTTTTGGAAAATATAAAATAGTACGAAAAAAAGCTACAGGGAAGTACGGAGCAATTGATGGCAATGCTGAAGAACGGATTCCCTGTAAGTATTTAAATGTCGGCATAGCTGACAATGGTCGCGCTTTCGAAAGAGAAGATGGGCTTTTCGATATTTACAATATAGATGGAGCATTGATTAATAAAGGAGTAACGTATTACTGATTGCGTTTATGAAGAAAATTTGGATGATACTTTTTTTGTTGCCAATGGCTATGCATATGATTGGGCAACAAAAAACTGAATATAATAATAAAGGTGATGATGCCATGAAACGTCTTGATTATCGAGACGCAAGAATGTGGTTTGAAGAGGGTGTTGTGCAATGTGATTTATACAGTATTGATCAATTGACAACAATATGGTTGAGTGATGAAGAAATGCGACCATCAATGCGTAGCTTAATGAACAAGTGCCTTAATTGTTTAAACGTAAAAGGAGCAGAAGGCGATACGATAGCTGTTTCAAAACTAATTTTGTATTATACAGAAGGTATTGGTACTCCGAAAAATGAAGACTTGACTCAATATTGGCAAAAAAGATTGGATTCATTTCGCCAAACGACAATAGACTCATCTGTTGCAAAGGAGCAAAATCATGTTCGGAAGTTGGATAAACCTAAAGAATCAATACATTTTTTTGGGGGGTATGCATTTTCAAAAGAAGCACCTTATGGACTTACTGTTGGAATCATACAAGGAGATTGGGGTTGGTTTGTGCGTTTTCGTTCAAACTTATCGTTTAAAAAATTTGATGGTAAATGCCGTGATGTGGGTATTATAGAAGAAAAATTACCAGATGATCCCATATTTAGATTTACGAATGAAAAGAAAGTGAATTTTTCTTCAGCTATAGCGGGTGTTGTTATTAGATGTCTTCCGTGGATGTATACATCAGTAGGTCTAGGTTATGGAAGTCGTGATTTATTATGTCAATACAATATAATAGATCCAGATAATTATACATTACAAAAATCATATTGGTGTAAGAATGAAGACTTTTCATATCAAGGGCTGGCGGCCGATTTGGATGTTATGATTAAGTTCGGTTCGGTTTTTATCAGTGGTGGTTGTAGTACAGTTAATTTCAAATATGCAGATTTGAATGCAGGCATTGGTTTGTTTTTTTAGTTAGTTAAGTTATGAAGCATTTATTTTATACAGTAACAGCGATTGTCTTTTTTATATTTATTGCATTTTCTTGTATTGATGATCCCGATATGGATACCTCTTTACAAAATGGGAAAGCGCCGGTTGTATCTGAAACGTCGCAAGTTTCTATTACAGCTTCATCCCTTGTTTTGAAAGCGAGTCTATTGAAACAAAACGGATCTGCTGTCGTTGAATATGGATTTTGCTGGAGTGATCAAAAAAATACGAATCCGAAAGATAATATTCGCGATAATAGAAAAGTCAAAGCAAAGAGCATAACCGATAAGACGTTTGAAGAAACGATACCAAATCTTACAAATAACACAACGTACTATGTTTATGCGTATGCTATAAATCAAACAGATACGGCTTGTTCTGAGAATCCTGGAATTTATACAACGAACGTAGGTGTAGGAGAGGTTAAAACACTAAAACCAGATAGTATCAAAGCTACTTCTGCACTTGTAAAAGGAGTGATAAGCAATAAGGGTGAAGGTTCTATTTTAGAAATAGGATTTTATCTTTCTGCTAAACCGGGTAACAGTGAGCCTTCGAGAAAAGATTCAACTGTACGTTATAACCCTAATGGTTTAAGTGTTAATTCAATTGATACATTCAGTATACGAATTATTTCTTTGAAACCTTTGACCAAATATTATGTTAGGGCCTATGCAATAAATAGTTTTGGTGAATTTTCATTTAGTGTAGACTCGTTTATTACAACTGATGGCAAACCTAAAGTTGACAATCTAATGATTGATAATGTAGATTATTATTCAGCTAAGGCTTCTGCTGTTATAGCAAGTGAAGGAGATGAAAGTTTGAGTGATTATGGTTTCTGTATAAGTAAAACGAATGCACCTCAAATTGGGCAATCGGGAACAGTAAAAGTAACAGGAGGAGCTATTAGTGAAAGCAAGTTTGTTGCAACGTTGGAAAATTTGGAATCTGCGAGGAAATACTATGTGATTGCTTATGCAACAAACAAATTTGGAACAACTTACTCCAGCGAAGTAAAGTCATTTTTGACATTAAATACTTCACCTACAATTACAACGTCGTCTATGAATACATCTTTAATTAAGAATGGCACGGCTGTTATTGGAGGCGAATTAATAAGTGGAGGTGAATATCCTGCAACAGAATGGGGCATATGTTGGGCCACAAGCAAGAACGGATTGGATTTATCGAATGTTATAAAAGCCGAAACAGCTATTTTTAATTGTACGCTTACTGGTTTAAAAGGAGGAACCACCTATTATGCTTGCGCGTATGCAAAGAACCAGCATGGATTAGTAGGATATGGTGATACTTTGTCATTTAAAACGCCTAATACATTTACAATAAAAAGAATTTACACATCTCCTCGTGCGTTTTCTGCGGCTTTTACTATTGATAATCAAGCTTATATTGTGGGCGGTGATATGGGAAACAAATGTACAAATGAATTGCTGTCATATATACCATCTAGTGACGAATGGGTCTCATTAGCTCCATACAAAGCGGCTTATTCTAATTTAACAGCTTGTGTAAGCAATGCCAGTGTATATGTTATTGGTGGAACGGATAAACAAAATGCTGTCGGCGATTTCGCTAAGTATGACTATAACTCTAATTCATGGAATAATACTCTTCAAAGTATTCCGGCAACACGTTATAATGGAATTAGTTTTGCCTTTAAGGACTCCATCTATTTCGTAGGAGGGCAGAATAATTTAGAATCTAATTCGAAAGAAGTCTTAGTATATAGCAAGAGTGAAGGGACATGGAAGGTTTCACCTAATCCATTTCCCATTGCTATGCGGTATGGTTTTGCTGTTGTTGCAAATAATGTTGTCTTTGCTGGTCTCGGTGAAGCTTCGCAAAAAGCATTGTGGTATTCGTCTGATTTGATAAATTGGACAACTATTGAAAGTGTGCCAAGTAGTATTGGTACTGTTCTGTCTGGAGTGTATGATAGTGCTCGAAATAGTATATTCATGATTGATAATAACAGTAAGATATGGGAATATGATTTAGGTAAAGATAAATGGATTTCTCATAGTGCTTTTCCATATAGCGAAAAGAATTATCATATGTTTGTATTAAATGATAATATATACATCTTGGGGCAACATATGTATAATACTAATTACTTGATGATATATGATCCAGAATGGGATAATTAAATGAATAGAAGAAATATATTAGAACAAATACAGAAAAATGTAGAGCGGCTTTCATCTGCCGAGTTGCCAGAATATAAATATATTCCTTTACATCAAAAAACTTCACCTTCGGTTACGGCTATGCGTAAGGTTATGAATTTGATTAGAATGGTTATATTTCCTGGTTTTTTTGGAAGCGAGCAAGAAGCTCAGATAGATTCAATGCAATACTATACGGGCGTCCATTTAGAACAAATTTATGACATATTGCAAGAACAGATATATTATGGACTATGTTTTGATGTTCAAACTTGTTTTAATTCAAAAGAAAAATCATCAGAGATTGCTATTGAGTTTGTGAATCAGATAGCACATATAAAATATTTACTTTCAACAGATGTGAAAGCCATTCTAGATGGAGATCCGGCTGCGAAGAGTCCAAGTGAAGTTATTTTCTGTTATCCCGCTATTCAAGCTATACTTTATCAACGTGTTGCACATGTTTTATTGAAATTGGGCGTTTCTGTGATTCCAAGGATTATTACTGAAATGGCTCATTCCGATACGGGTATTGATATTCACCCGGGTGCTCAGATTGGTGAATACTTCAGTATAGACCATGGAACGGGAGTCGTTATTGGAGAAACAGCAATAATTGGTAATCATGTTCGTCTTTACCAAGGGGTTACATTAGGTGCTAAAAGCTTTACTTATGATGAAAAAGGGTTGCCTATGGATATACCCCGTCATCCGATTATAGAAGACTATGTGACAATATATTCTAATGCTTCCATCTTGGGGCGAATTACCATTGGAAAAGGCTCTGTAATAGGAGGAAATATTTGGTTGACATATAGTGTTCCGCCAAATTCAAAAGTGTTGCAAACTCGTGCTATAGAAGATAAATAATGAATATTATGGATAAGTTATCTGTTTAAATAGAATGAACAGATATTTTTATGAACAAAATAAGTATGAATCATTGTAAAAAAATACATTATAGGGTCTATACTGCTCAAGCTGCAGATTTTGAGAATATGGTAGAGTCCTTATTACAACAATTGCCGGAGGGAGAAGTTGTTTTGAGGTTGATTTTTTTTGGAAGTCCTCTGAATAATGAACAATATGTATTACGCCGATCCTTGCTTTGGAAAAAAATTGAAAGCCATTTTCGTAATAAGCTGCCTGCAACAAGTTATGTTTCCCAGCCGCCATTGAATGCAGGTCTTACTCTTGAAGTGCATAGTTATGAGATAGACGTAAACGATATGGTATGTTATCGTAAAAGTGATAACCTCTCATATGTTTTGCTCACTAATGAAGAAGGTTGTTTTATGTATGCCGGAGGATTTCAGGGAGACAATATTCAAGATAGCATAGAAAAACAGTCTACCGAATCTTTTAAAAAGATTGAAAAGCTTTTGAGAAAAGAGGGATTCCCTATTAATAGCATTGTAAGGCAGTGGAATTACATTGAACAAATTACTCAAAACAGCAATAAAGAAGGTCAACATTATCAGATCTTTAATAATGCAAGAGGTAATTTCTATTCATTAGGAAACTGGAGCAATGGTTTTCCGGCAGCAACAGGTATTGGGACCAGTCTAGGTGGAATATTAGTAGATTTTGATGCGGCGGTGTTAACTTCTCCTTATTGTTTTGTTACACCAATAGATAATAATTTGCAGGTAGCTGCACATTCATATTCTATAGATGTTTTAAAAAAAGTTGGAGAAAAGAATTTTACTCCTAAGTTTGAACGCGCTAAAAGTATTACATTTGGTGATGATCGTTTTATTTATATCTCTGGTACTGCTGCAATCAGAGGAGAACAGACGTTGGTCGGAGTAGGATTAAAGCGTCAGCTTCAAGTGACTATTGAAAATATAAACCAGTTGATAGGAAGTGCACAATTGTGTATGCTTCGTGTTTACTTAAAAGAAAAATCTTTTTATGAGGAAGCGCATGAGTTGATAGAACAATACAAATTGCATATTCCTATTTCCTATATGCAAGCAGATGTATGTAGAGAAGAATTGCTTATTGAGATTGAAGGAATAGCTGTGGGGAATAGATCGGGTTTGTAATAATTGATATATTAAAAAAGTATGTTGACTTTTGTAGAAAAGTTTTTTGCTTCGTTCAAAACAACAATAGCACTGCTATTGATTTATGCTCTTGTTATGGCTTTTGCTACTCTCCTTGAGAAGTATCATGGTTCGGAAGCAGCTAAGGGAATGATATACTATTCGCCATTATTTATTCTTCTTCAGATTTTTTTGGTGCTCAATTTTATTATCGCATCAGTTAAGCATCATTATCTAAAAAGAGGCCGATGGGGATTAGTTACGGTTCATTTTGCCTTTATTATTATCCTTACTGGAGCTTTAGTTTCATTTCTGACCAGTGAAAATGGTATGATGCATATTAGGAATCATGAAATCAGCAGTCAAATGGTTATTGGTAATGAAGGAGGTTCTGAAGTTTACAAATCTCTTCCTTTTTCTATAGAGTTAGTAAGATTTAATTTGTCCCGCTATCCTGGTTCTGCAAGTCCATCTTCTTATGAAAGTTTTTTACGTGTACATGAGGGAGAAAATGTCCGGGATGCTCATATATATATGAATAATGTATTAGATGTTGGCGGATATCGCTTTTTTCAGGCTTCTTATGATGAAGATGAAAATGGTACTATTCTTTCAGTTAATCACGATGTTGTGGGGAAAGATATTACGTATATAGGATATTTATTTTTGACCATAGGCTTAATATTATGTTTTATTGGAAAAGGATCCCGCTTTTCTTTCTTAAGTCGTCAACTTAAGGAAATGAGGAAAGTAACAGTAATCGTTTTGCTTTTTACAATATTGTTGCCTGTTTTATCATTTGCCAAAGAAAAGGATTCACCAATGCTTGAATCTATTGAAAAGTTTGCCATAGATAAAACTCATGCGGCTCATTTCGGTGCGTTATCCATGCAATCGAGTAATGGTAGAATGATACCAGTTAATACTTTTTCCTCCGAAATCCTTCGTAAATTACACAAGAATGATAAAATAGGGGATCTTAATTCGGATCAGTTTTTGATCAGTCTCTTAACTTTCCCTGAAATGTGGATGCGAGTGCCACTAATTTCAATTTCGAATTATGAAATGGCCGGTTATTATAACTTACCAAACGGGGCTTGTGCATATATTGATGTTTTTGATTCTGACGGTAATTACAAGCTGCAAGAGAAGCTTGAGAAAGCATACAATAAAATGCCATCGCAGCGTTCTCGTTTTGATAAAGATTTGATGAAGCTGGATGAGCAGGTGAATATTTTTCATGAACTGTTGGAACACAAACTGCTCAATCTTTTTCCCAAAGCCAACGATCCTGCACATGCTTGGTATGCGGGAGGAGATAGTTTATCTTCTTTTGAAGGGCGTGATTCATTGTTTGTTTCAAATATTCTGATTACATATCTTTCGGAGGTTCGGGAAGCCCTAAAAAGCGGTGATTGGTCAAATGCGGATAAAGTTATACGTATGATATCTACCTATCAGCAGATGAAAGGAGGCGATTTAGTCTTAAGTCCAACAAAGGTACAGGCCGAGTTAAAATATAATAAGATAAACTTGTTTCGTTATTGCAAAATCGGTTATTTGATATTAGGAGGAATCTTGCTGATCTTCTCTTTTGCAGCTATAATAAAACCAAGACGGTGGATAAATGGACTATTGCGATTGCAATGTATAGCTATTATGATTGTTTTCTGTTTGCATATTTATGGGATAGGACTGAGATGGTATATAGCAGGTTATGCACCTTGGAGTAATTCTTATGAAACAATGGTATATGTGTCATGGGCAACTGTCTTGGCCGGCTTATTATTTATGCAACGTAGTCGAATAGTCTTAGCTTTAGCTGCTTTATTCGGGGGTATTATTTTATTTGTTTCAGGATTAAACTGGATGGATCCGGAGATTAATCCTCTAATTCCTGTATTGAAATCACCTTGGTTAATGTTTCATGTTGCGGTAATTGTTGCTGCATATGGTTTTTTAGGCATAAGTTGTCTGATAGGTTTGACTAATCTGATAATATTAAGTCTGGTGAAAGAGAAGAATAAGCAGTTGCTGATTCAGCGAATACGCGAGTTGAGTATTGTTAATGAGATGTCCTTATGGATAGGCTTGGCTTTAATGACAATCGGTACTTTCCTTGGTGCCGTTTGGGCTAATGAATCCTGGGGACACTATTGGGAATGGGATCCAAAAGAGACATGGGCATTGATAACAATGGTTGTATATGCGATAGTAACTCATCTTCATTTAATTAAAAGATTTGATAATCTTTGGATTTTCAATGTGACCTCCGTATTGGCGTTTTCATCTGTGTTGATGACCTTTTTTGGGGTTAATTATTTTCTCAGCGGCATGCATTCTTACGGACAAAATGAACATGTAGATGGGATATTTGTTTATTTTTACGGTGCTTTGATTGTAGTGGGTATTTTAGCTATCTGGACAAGATCAAAGAAGTCTTTATTAAATTAGTATGTTTTGTTAGTTGCTAATCTCGATATATAAGTTATGAGTTTATTGATAAAGAACATTTTGTTTCAGGACACGATTCAAGATATTTATATTGAAGGTAATATAATTAAGCAGATTGGTCCCGATCTGCATGCGCAATCAACTCAGGTGATTAATGGAAAAGGCAAAGCTCTTATTCCTGGCTTTGTAAATGCGCATACACATGCGGCTATGACTCTCTTTCGCGGATTTGGCGACGATATGCCACTGATGCCTTGGCTGGAAGAAAAGATTTGGCCGAATGAAGCCAAACTTACTTATGAAGATGTATATTGGGGAGCCAAACTTGCTTGTTTGGAAATGATAAAAACGGGAACAACTACATTTCTGGATATGTATCATAAGTTTCGTGCAACAGCCGAGGCTGTCGAAGAAATGGGATTGCGCGGTTTACTGGCAGGAGTGTGTTTTGATAATTTTCAAACAGAGCAAAGCGAAAGATGCAAGCGCTATAATGAAAAACTTATTACAGAGATGAACCATTATAGTTCAAGAATACGTTATGCTATAGGTCCTCATGCTATATATACAGTATCCGGGAAATTGCTGCAATGGATACAGGCCTTTGCAGAAGAGCATAATATATATATACACTTACATTTGTCAGAGACAGAAGAAGAGGTAAAAAACAGTATGAAGAACTTTGGAACCACTCCCGTACGCTATCTTAAGCAATTGGGCGTTTTGTCTCCTCGATTGATTATTGCTCACGGTATATACGTAGATGATGAAGAAATCAAAATGCTTGCTGATAATGGGGTTAAGGTGGTTCATAATCCGGCATCAAACATGAAATTGGCCTCAGGTATTGAGTTTAAGTTCTGCGAAATGAAGAAAGCCGGCATTATGGTTGCTTTGGGTACTGATGGATGTTCTTCGTCCAATAATTTGGATATGATTGAAGCAATGAAGCTCGCTTCGTTGTTAGGTAAAGCTTGGCGTAAAGACCCTGAAGTCGTAAGTGCACCTGAAATATTTCAGTCTGCAACAGAAATTGGAGCAGCATCAATTGGCTTGAATGCAGGAAAGATAGAAGTGGGATGTTTAGCCGATTTATGTCTCGTAGATTTGAATATCTCGGCATTTACTCCAAATCATAATT
>JAQWBH010000218.1 GCA_028707405.1 Parabacteroides sp.
GTTTTTCATTTTTGCTGAAATCTCGGGATTTGCTTTTGCCCATGCTTCTTGTGCTTCATATCGTTGACTCATGATGCTTTCGAGTTCTTTTGCGCGATGAGCATACAACTCTGCTACTTCAGGAAATATTTGGAAAGGATCATCTGGATCACCGCCCAGGTTCTTGATTGTTTCAGTGATGGATGCTCCGGCTTTTGAGAGTGGTTGCCCGTGTGTCGAAACTTTATTTTCAAAGTTTCCATCACCAGCATCAACAGAGCCTTTACCCATGATCGTATTACCGATGATTAAGGTCGGACGTTCTTTTTCGGCTTTAGCTTCAGTCAAAGCTTTGCGGATCTGCTCCACATCATTGCCGTTAATGGTAATGACTTTCCAGCCCCATGCTTGATATTTCATGGCGACATCTTCATTGGTGACGGCATTGACCGGAGTCGAAAGTTGAATCTTATTGGCATCATAGAACATCACAAGATTGTCGAGTCCTAAAGTTCCGGCTATGCGCCCGGCTCCTTGAGAAATCTCTTCTTGAACACCTCCGTCAGAAATGTAGGCGTAGATGGTTTGATTCATAACTTCACCCAGACGTGCTTTCAGAAATTTAGCGGCAATAGCAGCTCCGACGGCATATGTATGCCCTTGTCCGAGAGGTCCAGATGTATTTTCAATGCCACGCATCACATTCAGCTCGGGATGCCCGGGTGTAACGCTTCCCCATTGACGGAAGTCTTTAAGTTCGTCAATGGTAAATTTTCCGGCTAGAGCAAGAACCGAATAAAGCATTGGAGACATATGTCCCGGATCTTGAAAATAACGGTCACGTCCTTCCCATGTAGGATTCTTCGGGTCGTAAACCAAAAATTCAGAGAACAGTACATTGATAAAGTCTGCACCGCCCATTGCTCCACCCGGGTGACCGGAATTGGCTTTTTCAACCATTGAGGCAGCTAATATACGGATGTTATCGGCTGCTCTATTCATAATTCTAATATCGTTCATTGCCTTAATTTTAATGTTTTTGCAAAGATAGGCAATCTCTATGGATAGCCAAATTAATCAGTTGAACAATTCATGTTCGGTGAACTTGCCCAGCTTCTGATACTTTTCATAAAGATCCAGATAAGCTTGATGATTTTCGTGATTCGGATAATATTCTTTTGCGAATCCTTTGCCCATCGCTTGTTGAGCGTCTTCAACCTTTGCATAGAGTCCTGCAGCTGTTGCGGCAAACATCGATGCACCAAAAGCACATGCCTGTTCTGCTTTTGCTACTTTAATCGGCATATTGAGGACATCGGCTAATGTTTGCATGACAAACGGCGACTTCAGAGAAATGCCACCTATTCCAATTACCGTGTCAATCTTAATACCGTTTTCAAGGAAGCGGTCGACAATAGCTTTTGAGCCAAAGGCGGTAGCTTCAACTAATGCACGGAATATCAGCGGAGCCGAACTTCCCAGATTGAGACCGGTGATGGTTCCCTTTACCAATTGGCTGGTGTCAGGCGTACGACGTCCGTTCATCCAGTCTATAGCTAATATTGTACTTTCGCTTATGGGAACTTTGGCTGCTTCCTCAGAAAGGGCAGGGATAATCTTGTCGGCTGTCTCTTCAATTAATTTTGTTTTTGTTGCCTCATCAATCAGTGAAGTATTTGCGAGAATATGATCTAGTGGCCATGATAATAGGCGTTTGTACCATGCATAAATATCTCCGAATGCCGATTGACCGGCTTCAAGACCGTACATGCCGGGAATAACCGAACCGTCTACTTGTCCGCAAATACCCGGAATGAGTTTATTCCCCAGTTCATTATAAGAAGAAACCATGATGTCGCATGTTGATGTACCAATAACCCTGACAATTGTGTGAGGTTTTACTTCAGCACCTACGGCGCCCATATGACAATCGAAGGCACCTACGGCAACAGCTACGTTTGTTGTAAGACCGAGTCTTTCGGCCCATTCTTCAGTGAGATATCCTACTTTGGTGTCGCTTGTATAGGTATCTCTGAACAAATGACTGCGGAATCCTGCCAGTTTAGGTTCGATAGCTGTCAGAAATTCCTCGGGAGGCAGACCGCCCCATTTCTCTAACCACATGGCTTTGTGTCCGGCGGCACAACGGCTCCGGTATACTTCTTCCGGTTTTGTTTTTCCGGTAAGGATTGCCGGAAGCCAGTCACAATGTTCAATCCATGAATAAGCCGCTTTGCTTACAGCTTCGTCTTCTTTCAGAATATGAGCTATTTTGGCCCAAACCCATTCCGACGAATAAATGCCACCTTCATATGCAGTATAGTCGGTATCCCATTTTTTTGCAAGCTCATTAATTGTGGCAGCTTCTTTGATGGCGGTATGATCTTTCCAAAGTACGAACATGGCATTCGGGTTCTCTGCAAATTCCGGAAGAAGAGACAGCGGCGTACCGCTTTTGTCTGTGAGGACAGGCGTACTTCCTGTTGTATCGAAAGCTATGCCCACAACATTTACAGCTACTTCTGTCGGACATTGTGAGAGCGCTTTCTTTACTGAATATTCCAGTCCTTCCGTGTAATCCAGTGGATGCTGACGGTAGCTGTTTTTTTGTGGATCACAATACTTGCCCTCTTTCCAACGTGAATAGTAGGTAACAGCGGAAGCCAGCTCTTCACCTGTGAGGGTATTTACGATTACGGCCCGACATGAATCGGTACCGTAGTCTAAACCTATTACATATTTGTTATCTTCCATAACTTATGATTGCAATGCGCGGTTCAACATGTAATATAAATCGTTATATCGCAATTCTTTCTTCAGAGAAGGAATCGTAGTGTCGTTATCAATGACCACCAGCTCAATACCTGCAATATCCGCATAGTCTTCCAGATATTCGGTAGTTAAATCGTAAGAAAAACTGGTGTGATGTGTTCCGCCACATAAAATCCAGGCTGCGGCACCAATTTCAAAAGTCGGTTGAGGAATCCATAGGTTCGAAGCAAAAGGAAGTTTCGGAAGTTCCTTACTTTTAATGCAGTCTACTTTGTTTACAATCATACGGAACCGATTCCCCAGATCAACAATTGTAGCGGCAATACCCGAACCTTGTTTAGAAGTGAAGACAACACGTGCCGGATCATTCTTACCGCCAATACCTAACGGATGAACTTCCAGCTTGGGTTTTTCCTCAGAAATCAGTGTACATACTTCGAGCATGTGAGCCTGAAGAATGGCACTTTTGTCGCCATCAAAATTTAATGTATAATCTTCAAGGAAGGAGCATCCTTTAGGCATTCCCTGACTCATAAACCACATTGTACGATAGAGCGCTGCCGTTTTCCAATCGCCTTCGGCACCGAAACCATAACCTTCAGCCATCAAGCGTTGGCAAGCCAATCCCGGAAGCTGGTCCAAAGTCGATAAATCATCAAAGTTTGTTGTAAATGCTTTTGCTCCTTTTGCTTTCAGGAGTTTGCGCAGAGCTACTTCTTCTCGAGCAGCTTCCCATACTTGCTTGTATGCATGCGATTTCTCATCAAGAATTTCAGGAGTACAAACATATTCCTTATGATACTCGTCTACCAGGGCTTTGATCTCATTGTCTTTTACTGTTGCCTGAACGGCTACAAGTTCTGAGATTGGACAATAGTCAACATGGTAGCCAAGCTTTAATTCGGCTTCAACTTTGTCGCCGTCGGTAACGGCAACATTATTCATCTGGTCTCCAAAACGAATGATCAACATATCCTTAGCATCAGCCCAAGCGGCAACAACACGCATCCAAACAGCAATCTTTGCCTGAGCTTTCGGATCCTGCCAATGGCCGACTACTACTTTGCGATTCTTACGCATACGACTTACCATGTGTCCAAATTCGCGGTCGCCGTGGGCAGATTGATTCAAGTTCATGAAGTCCATATCCATCGTATCCCAGGGAATCTCTTTGTTGAACTGTGTATGAAAGTGGAGCAGCGGTTTATTTAATTCTTGCAAGCCATGAATCCACATTTTAGCAGGAGAGAAGGTGTGCATCCATGTGATAATGCCAACACATTTGTTATCATTGTTGGCTGCTTTGAATGCAGCAGTAACTTCTTTTTCCGAATTTACGGTACCTTTATATACAATCTTGATTGGCAGATTGCCTGATTCATTTAATCCTTTAACGATTGCATTTGAATGTGCATCAACTTGTTTTACTGCATCACCTCCGTACAGAAGCTGCGCTCCTGTGACGAACCATACTTCAAATTCTTGAAAATTTGCCATTACTTAATGTTTTTATATTTGTTGTTAATTATTTTTGTCCATAATAAGCGTTTGGTCCATGCTTGCGTTCAAAATGCTTGGCGACAAGATATGGATTCATCTTTAGTTGAGGATTGATATTGAACGAGATGAAAGCCATTTTAGCAACTTGCTCCATTACTACAGAGTTGTAGACAGCTTCATCGGCATCTTTTCCCCATGAAAACGGACCATGATTTTTTACCAGAACACCCGGAATATGCATTGCATTTATGTTTTTAAAACGTTCCAGGATAACATTGCCTGTTTCTTTTTCATAGTCACCTTCCACTTCCTCCTTTGTCATATCCCGTGTACAGGGGATAGCTTCACTAAAATAGTCGGCATGGGTTGTTCCTATATTAGGAATATCACATCCGGCTTGTGCCCACGCTGTTGCGTATGTAGAATGCGTGTGAACTATTCCGCCTATTCCCGGAAAGGCATTATACAGGACTAAATGAGTAGGCGTATCAGAAGAAGGTTTCAGCCTCCCTTCTATTTTGTTTCCTTGTAAGTCGAGTACTACCATATCATCCACCGTCATAGTTTCGTAAGAAACCCCAGATGGTTTGATAACAACTAATCCTGTTTTCCGGTCAATGGCACTCACATTACCCCATGTAAAGATCACCAGGCTATGTTTCACCAAGTCTAAATTAGCTTTGAGTACTTTCTCTTTTAACTCTTCAACCATGCTTTATTGTTGTTATTCTGTATTTTATATTCGAGTGTAAAAGTAACACTATTATGAAGAAAGTGTACAAAAAAAGCTATGTTATACAACATAGCTTTTATAGATTTTATCTGATGTTATAGCGAAAAATAGAATCCTGAATCCAGTAAGTGTGAATACTTTTCCTCGTTGAACATGTAATAGAAAGCGCCTCTCCGAGATCCTTCCTTATCTTTTTCGTCAAGTTTCTCAAGAATATCCATCGAAATTAATTTTTTGCGGAAGTTACGTTTGTCTAAACGAGTTTGATAAATAGCTTCATAAAGACATTGTAATTGAGGCAAAGTGAATTTCTCAGGAAGAAGATTGAAGCCCACGGGACAAATAGCCGCCTTTCGTTTTAGTGCAGCCATCGCGTCAATGACCATTTTATTATGGTCAAAAATTAGCGGAGGAAGTTTGTTTACTTTGATCCATGAAGCATTGTGTAATTTCAGTAATTCAGTATTAAAATCATTCATGTTTACTAAAGCAAAGTATGCGATGGAGATAACCCGTTCACCAATATCGCGGGTGACATCCCCATAAGCACCTACCTGTTCCATAAAAAGATCCTTAATCCCGGTACATTCAGTGAGAACGCGCGAAGCGGCGTCATTAACACTTTCTCCGGATTTAATAAAGCCGCCCATCAATGACCAGTGGCCTTTTAAAGGTTCAAATGTTCGTTTGTATAATAATACATAGAGTTCATTTTTGTCGAATCCAAAAATTATACAATCAACAGAGACGTAGAATTTTACTTCTTCTTGATAATAAGCAGCCATATTTTATGGATTTATAAGAAACATTCTATTTTAATTTGCGTGCACCGTCGCTAATTACTACATTATATAATTTAGGCTCGTGTCCGAATTTTGCTGTGTAAGAATCAAATGCTTCCTTAACGAATGCATCATATTTGTCTTCTTTTACCAGATTGATCGTGCAGCCTCCGAAACCTCCGCCCATAACACGTGATCCGGTGACGCCACATTTCTTTGCCACATCATTTAAGAAATCGAGTTCTTCACAACTAACTTCGTAAAGTTTGCTCATGCCATGATGAGTCTCATACATTTTTTTGCCCACGGTTTCGTAGTCGTCTTTTTCCAATGCGTCGCAAACGTCGAGTACACGCTGAATTTCTTCTATGACATATTCTGCACGCATATAATCTTCGGAGGTAACGTCTGCTTTGACTGCATTGAGCATTTCCATAGTTGCATCGCGAAGAAATTCAACTTCAGGATGGTTTCGGCGGATAGCAGCAACAACGGTTTCACAGGAGATACGGCGTTTGTTATATGCAGAAGAAGCCAGTTCGTGCTTAACAACGCTGTCCAGCAAAACCAGTTTATATCCGGTCGGGTGAAATGGGAAATATTTATATTCCAATGAACGGCAATCCAGACGGATCAGACTTCCTTTTTTACCAAAGATCGATGCAAACTGGTCCATGATACCACAGTTTACACCACAATAGTTATGCTCGGTTGCCTGGCCGATTTTAGCTAATTCAAATTTGTCGATGTTCAAAGAATACATGTCATTGAGAGCGAATGCATAGGTGCTTTCTAACGCAGCCGATGATGACATGCCTGCTCCAAGAGGAACATCTCCTGCAAATGCTGTGTCGAAGCCGGATATTTCACCACCTCTTTTAATAATTTCACGACAAACGCCAAAGATATATTTAGCCCAACTGGCCTTGGGGGCATCAGCTTCTGTTAATCCGAATTCAGCATAATCATTTAAGTCAACTGAGAATGCACGGACTTTGTCGGTACCATTCTTTTTTATTTCGGCAATCATGCCTTTATCTATAGCTCCCGGGAAGACGAATCCACCATTATAATCGGTATGTTCACCAATCAGATTAATGCGACCTGGAGATGTGTAAACACTGCCTTCAGAAGCAAACAATTCTTGAAATTTGTTTCTTATTTTTTGTCTCATGTCTTTATCTATTAATATATAGAAGCTATCTTCCTGAATATTCAAGCAGATAGCTTCTATTGTATACGATTTTGTTTTATTCTACAGGGATATCTTTATTAACATTCTTACTGCCTATAAGTGCATAGTACAGAATGTAAGCCAAACCGATAATCGGAACGATGTATGAAATCATAAATGTGGTACCGTCAGCGATTTTGTTTTGGACTAAAGGCAGAATGCCACCACCTACAACCATCATCATGAAGATACCTGATGCAGCAGCGGTATATTTGCCAAGACCTTCAACAGCAAGGTTGAAAATGCTGCCCCACATAACTGATGTGCAAAGACCGCAAAGAACCAGTAATAAGGCACTCAGTGGAACTTGTGTTATTGCAAACGAGCTTCCTGTAAATACAGGCATTGAAGCCGTAATAACTTTCGGTGAGAACATGGCAATAAGGATAAGTATGATTGCGACTGAAGATACAGTTGAAAGCATCACTTTACTTGAGATTTTACTGCCAAGGAAGCTGCCACAGAAACGTCCAATAAGCATTAAGAACCAGTATGTTCCTGCAACGAATCCACCGATAGTGGCAGCAGTTGTAGGATCAAGACCGCCGCCTTTGTCCGAAATATCGGAAAGGAAGAAGTTCAGTGTTCCGGGAATACCTACTTCAACGCCTACATATACGAAAATAGCGATTGTTCCAAGAACAAAGTGGCGAAACGCCCAAGGTGATTTTTCGTAAACGATTGTTTTTCCAGCGTTTTTTTCAGCATCAGGATCCTGTATCGGAAGCATTGATAAAATAACGAATGCTCCGGCAAATACAGCCATAGCTATATATAATACGGGGTTTACGTCTGTGATAGCCGTGTGGGCTGTTACTGTACCAATCAATGCACCAACAAACATCGGGGTAAATGTGCCGGCC
>JAQWBH010000219.1 GCA_028707405.1 Parabacteroides sp.
CCACATTCAGTCTGAATTTTACTCCAAAAGATGGACACATTCTGCAAGCCTCTTTGTCGAGCGACCGCTCCTATCCGAGCTTCTGGAGTGTGCAAAATATCACTTCCTACGTGAGCGCCTATTCAGAGATTCAGGGTAATCCCGATCTGAAGCCGTCGCTGGATTACTCGGCTGATCTAACATATATGCTCCTCAATAAATACATGTTCACGCTGTATGCCAGCAATACGAAAGATTTTTTCACACAGCAGCTCTACCAACAGCCCGACAGGCTGAGAGAAGTCTACAAGTTTTTCAACATGGACTATAACCGACAGGCAGGCATACGTGTCAGCATGCCTTTTACGGCGCTCAACAGAATAGACGGCAGGTTTACGGCAATCGGATTCTACGACCGCCAGCGCTGCGACCATTTCTGGAACACCAGTTTCGACCGCAAGATACATTCTTTTATGTTAGTCCTTAATAATACGGTGACGGTAAGCCGGAAGCCCGATATAAAGTTCATGCTCTACGGTTTCTATCAAAACGGCATGATTCAGGGGCTTTTCGACTTACCTAAATCCGGAAATCTCGACGCATCGCTCCGCTGGATGAGCAAAAATCAGAAAGTTACCGTGACAGCCAAATGCAACGACATCTTCGACACTTCAAGCATCTCGCCGCGCATGACCTCATACGGGCAATACGTCGTCAACAAATATTCGACCTGCCAACGCACCTTCGTACTGTCGCTCAGTTACAAGTTCGGCAATTATAAGGAAAAGCGACGCGGTGCCATCGATACTTCACGCTTCAAGTAACCGTACAATTACTCGGCCTATCCGCCAACATCGAGGAGGCAAACAATGAATGTCCTGTGCGATTCAGATTATACCGGATGAAGACAACATTTCATTAGCCCGGAAGAAGTGTATCTACTCAAACAAAAAAATATATATTCTCTCACCCAAATAGGATATTCCCTTCTATTTGGGTGAAACTTTTCGAATAAAGAAACAAACAAATAATCAATGATTCTGTATATTTTATGATAAAATGCTTATTTTTGTTCCAAAACAGTAAACATTTCGCTCATGAGTACATTAACCGATTTATTAGCTCAAGCAAGTACATGGCTTTGGGGCTGGCCAATGATTATTATGTTGCTCGGCACTCATCTGTATCTAACAATCAGGCTGCGTTTTCCGCAACGCAAGATTTTCACCGCGATTCGCCTCTCTGTCACCAAAGATGAAGGAGCCAGCGGCGATGTGAGTCAGTTTGGTGCATTGGCAACAGCCTTAGCGGCAACAATCGGTACAGGAAATATTATCGGTGTGGCAACAGCCGTCGCACTTGGCGGGCCGGGAGCCGTTCTGTGGTGCTGGCTTACAGGAATCTTTGGTATCGCTACAAAATACGCCGAAGGATTACTTGCCATCAAATACCGGGTCAAGACCAATAACGGAGAGATGCTTGGCGGACCCATGTATGCTTTGGAACGCGGGCTTAACATGAAATGGCTGGCCGTCTTGTTCTGCATCTTTACGGCAATTGCTGCTTTCGGTATTGGCAACACGGTTCAGGCCAACTCTATATCGCTTTTTGTAAACGAGACTTGTGGAGTATCACCATATATCACCGGTCTTGTGACGGCTTCATTAGTTGCACTCGTGATCCTCTTTGGTGTTAAAAGCATTACGAGGGTCTGTGTGCGGTTAGTTCCTTTCATGGCACTGTTCTATATCGTCGGTTGTATATATATCCTGATTATGAATTCAGCTTTTCTAAAAGACACAGTTCTTCTGATTTTCAATTCTGCATTCACTGCACATGCCGTAGGGGGCGGATTTGCAGGAACAACAGTAATGCTCGCAGCACGCTACGGCATTGCACGAGGACTGTTCTCCAATGAGTCAGGTCTTGGTTCGGCACCTATTGTTGCAGCTGCAGCAAAAACCCGTAATCCGGTGCGACAGGCATTGGTATCGTCTACAGGAACATTCTGGGATACAGTGATTATCTGCGCACTGACAGGTTTGGTTATTGTAAGCAGCATCATCGCTTACCCGGACATCGACTACACGCAAGGCGGTGCTCTGACAAAAGCGGCGTTCGGGAAGATTCCGGTGGTAGGAACCATGATCCTAACAGTCGGAATCATCACCTTTGCTTTCTCAACCATCCTCGGATGGAGTTATTACGGCGAGAAAGCAATAGAATATCTTGGTGGAAAAGCATGGATCAGATACTATCGCGTAGCGTGGATTATCGCTGTATTCATCGGCTCAGTGATGAATCTCACCTTTGTGTGGAACATTGCCGATTTCATGAATGCGCTAATGGCGATACCTAACCTTATTTCACTAATCCTTCTTTCAGGCGTCATAGCTCGCGAAACAAACAAGTATCTTTGGGAAGGACGTTTGGATGAAGTTTATCAAGAACAGAAACAATAAGATGATATGTATTGAAACGAACAGACTAATTATTCGGGACGTAGAAGAGTCTGATTTCAGCATACTCTTTCCTATTTATAACAAGAAAGAAAACATGCAGTTCATTTCTAGCGGACGATATGATTGGAATAAAGCCGAGCTAATAGAGAAATATCAGAAAATAAATAAAGATTATGCTAAATGATTATTGCTTCTCCGTCATGTATTTCCAAAAACGGGCGGGCATATTCCGCCGCTGAAGTCGAGGATTGATACGCGCTTTGATAGCAATTGTATTGAAGTATTCCTTCCAAAGTTGCTGAAAAAGTTTCTCATCCTTATCCAGTAGATCATCACTTAATGAAGCAGACAAACGCTGAGTCTGATCAGTAGGGAAAGTAACCTGACTGACATCCTGTAAATCATAATAATACCCATAATTGCGTTTCAAATCATAAAAAAGCCATTTTTGATCTGCAAAACGATCTTTCAGATAAGGTATAATCAAAGATATAACATTATAGAGAGGTTCAACGGGAGCGAAATAAGTTCCGTCGGCCGCTTTCTGAAAACGAAGGAACTCCAAAACATGTGTGCGTTCGCAACTCACTTTCTTTGCAATACGGCTCACCTCCAACACATCCGGATCGCCAAAATTCTGTTCTATTGGCTTAGACGAATCTATCACCTTGCGCATATAACGAAACAATAAGCCGTCTACCGCCGGCAATTCCGAAAGCCAACATAATGTTACCATTGAAAGAGAGATTGTCGACAATCGTTTTTCCAATCCTTTCCAAACGCGGCTACTCTTTTTCTGATCTGTGCAGACATGCAGTACATCGTCATAAAACAAAGGCAAAGGTTCGCCCTCAGTCAGTAATAGATCGGGAAAAGTTTTGCGAAAATAGGCATCAAAGAGAGCCGTAAGCAATCCCTCAAAAGTCTTATCATAAAAGAATACAGTCATAATCTACTCCTGGAAGCGAAACACCAACTGTCGCTCATCTTCCTGCTTCCGCAGAGATTTTTTTACTAAAAGGCTGCGGACATATTCAGGAGTGAGTTCCTGAACCGTCATTATCGGAAGTTCATGGCAAGTTATAAAATACCGAGCCTTCTTCATCACTACTCCTATTTTTTTCAATTGCTCAAAGGCCAGACGTTGAAAACGACGCGCCACAACAATCATCTTTGCTGATTTTACACCAATACCCGGCACACGCAACAGCATTTCATAATCTGCATTGTTTATATCAACAGGGAACTGTTCCGGATGTCGCAAAGCCCAGGAAAGTTTAGGATCGATTTCCAAATCCAAATCAGGGAAAGCATCATTCACAATCTCATCCACCTTAAACTGATAGAAACGCAACAACCAGTCGGCTTGATACAGACGATTTTCACGGACCAATGGAGGTTGTTTTAATGCAGGAAGGCGATCATCATAGTTGTTAACCGGGACATAACCGGAATAATAAACACGTTTCATCGTCGGATGCTGATACAAAGCGGATGTGAGACGGAGAATGTCTTTGTCTTTATCCGACGTTGCGCCAACAATCATTTGCGTACTTTGTCCTGCCGGCACAAACCGGGGTGCATTACGAAAATGCTTTCTTTCATCTTCGCTTTGCAAAACGCCTTGCTGAATATATCGCATTGGCTCATAAACGCTTTTGAAATTTTTTTCAGGCGCCAGAAGTTGCAAACTCTTCTCATTCGGGATCTCAATATTCACACTCATTCGATCAGCATAAAGGCCGGCTTCACTAATCAATTCCCGACTTGCCCCGGGAATGCTCTTCAGATGAATATATCCATTAAAATGATGAACCAACCGGAGGTCCTTGGCGACGCGCACCAGTCGCTCCATAGTATAATCGGCATTGCGTACAACGCCACTGCTCAGGAATAGTCCTTCAATATAATTGCGCCTGTAAAACTCAATCGTCAGATTAACCAGTTCCGAAACTGATAAGGTAGCACGCCGGATGTCATTACTGCGCCGGTTGATACAATAAGCACAATCGAACATACAATAGTTGGTCAACATGATCTTGAGAAGCGATATGCAACGTCCATCAGCTGCAAAACTATGGCAAATACCCCAACCGGCCGCATTGCCAAGTCCTCCCGGTTGATTCTTGCGAGTCGTTCCACTGGAAGCACAAGAGACATCATACTTTGCCGATTCAGCTAATATCTTTAATTTCTCAAGAACATTGTCGTCCATAAAATTTCATCATTTTCTCTACAAAAATAAGGATAATAACGTTATCTTTGTATAACTATTAAAGAAAAAGGTTATGGCAATGAATGATGCACATTCAACGTTCAGTTTCAAGGGAATACCCAATAATTATTTCGTCTCGGTTGAAAGGATGACACCGGAAGAATATGAGAATGGAGGAGAAGAACTTACCATCAGTTATAGCTACACAGATAGTCCTTTTGGAAAAATTCTTCTTGCTTCAACCGAAAAAGGCATATGCTTCAATGCCTTAAGCGACAATAAAGTACACGCTTTAAGCGAACTAAAAGAGATTTTCCCCGAAGCGACATACTTGCAACAATCGGATAAGTCTCAGCAAAGGGCACTCAAATTTTTTGAAGATGGATATAAAGAAGGGGAGCCGACAATTCCCTTACATATCAAAGCCAGCGACTTTCAACTCAACGTATGGAAGGCCTTGCTAAATATTCCTATGGGTCAACTCACCACCTATAAAGAGATTGCTTGTTCTCTGAATATGCCTCGCGCCTGTCGCGCCGTCGGAACAGCGGTTGGCGACAACCCGGTATCATTTTTCATTCCCTGTCATCGGGTTATCCGCTCCACAGGCGAATTAGGACAGTTTCATTGGGGCGCCGAAAAGAAAGCAATCATTATTCAATGGGAAAAAGATCACACATCACTTTAACCATTCCTTAATTGCATCTACTAAAGCATCATTCTCAACAGCCGACTGAGTGGACAGGCGAATATAGCTTTCATCCAAACCCCGGAAATTTGAAGCATCACGAATGAGTATGCCATAATTATTCAACAAGAAATCTTTAAGTTCAGAAGCTGAGCCTTTCTTCAGGCGGACAAGGAAAAAGGTTGTATTTGTCGGAAGAACTTCCAATCCATCAAGTTTGCTGAGTTGATAAATAAAATCAGCTGTCTCGCGTTGCCATTTACGAATAGGCAATGTAAACTGTGCCGGATGAATCAATATATACTTACTTGCTTCAATGGCAGCCGCATTAACACTCCATGGAATAACATACTTACCTATCTCCGCTGCCTTTTCTGCAGTCGAAACCAGATAGCCGATGCGCAACCCCGGAATATTGTATGCCTTCGAGATAGAAAGCACCAAAATCATATTCGGATGAGCATTCACATCTGAAGGTTTCAGCATATCTTCAGTCGTAAATCCGGCATACGCCAAATCGACAACAAACGTCGTTTGTTTGTTTGCATCGATCCACTTCAAGAGTTCCGAACGATGCCACAATGTACCGTCGGGATTATTCGGATTACAGATCCAACAGAAATCTTGTCCTTCCAAAGAGATATCCGACAAGTCTTCTGTTGAAGGACAGAACTGAATCTCATGACCATGCAGACGGCACGCATCCTCATATTCTGAAAATGAAGGGATTATAATTGTAGACTTTGCTTCTTTCCATGCTTGTGCAATAAGATAAAACGCTGTAACCGAACCATTCGTCACCACTATATGCTCATCGCCAATCTCATTCCGACGAGCAATCAGTCGCTTCAGAGAAGCCGCATCAGGTTCAGGATAGCGCGTAAGCTTTTCAAACTGTTCATTCAAATGTTCCTGAAGCTTTTCCAGATTCACACCGTGCCATACATTTGAACTAAAGTTCATTTTAATCTCATTCTGAGAATTATAAAAATCATCCCCGTGTCCGAATAACATATTCTATTTGAAGTTTTAAATATTACGTATTTTCTAAAATCGCGTGCAAAGATACACATCTTTTCGGAACGTGAAAGATTATTGCATCGCTTTATATATGGTGTCCTGTATTCGCGTACGAATATTCAAAGAACCCAACTCTCCGTTCATCCGTGTCGGATTCACCCTGTTAGACAAGAATATATAAATCAGCTTGTTATCCGGGTCTACCCAAAAACAAGTTCCAGTATAACCCGTATGACCATATACAGAAGCCGGCGTCAACCGTCCGCAAGGAGAATTATCAGGATCGCCTACAGCCGGTTTATCAAATCCCAAACCTCTGCGGCTTGTCGGGCATTTACTCTGTGTAAACAAACGGCAAGTCTCCGTTGACAGAAACCGTTCGCCACCATAAGTGCCCAAATTAAGATAGAGCTGAAGAAGTTTAGCCATATCATTGGCATTGGTAAACAATCCGGCATTACCCGAAACGCCTCCTTGAAATGCAGCGGCCTCATCATGTACATAACCACGAAGCAACTGACAACGTACGAAACGATCATCTTCTGTTGGCACAATAGTCTCAATATTCATCTCTTTCAAAGGGTTATAAGTTGTGTGCCAGGCGCCCAGACGAGAAAAATAAAAATGGTGAAGCATCTTATCCATAGGAACATGCATCTGCGCTTCCACCATCCATTTTAGTAGGATAAAGTTCAAATCACTATACACATACTTACCGGCATTACTCAATTGCGATTCCTTGATGTCACGCATAATCACTTTCTTAAATGAATCGCTCACATACATATTTTTAGCCACTGTCAAAGTGAATCCCGGCTTCTTTACATTGGAAATATATTCGGGAAGATACGTAAAATCGTTGCGTACATATACCTTCGAATCGAAATGTATAGGATGCTCGGCATCTTTCTCCGAACTAATCAGTGGTCCTTCATAACTATTTTTATCGATAGCATCGGCATAGAAAAGAATTGAAGGCGTTAAACCCGATTGATGATAAAGCATATCTTTAATCGTAATATTCTTCTTATTTGAATTTCTCAGTTCCGGCAAAAAATAAGAGATCTTGTTATTCAGCCTGAAATGTTTCAAATCATACGAATGCATTACGGCAAGCAATGTTCCGGAAGCTTTCGAACAAGAGGCCAAATCATATACGGCATTCTCATTCACTGCCTGTTTCTTCTCATAATCGAAATGTCCGAATGACTTGCTGTAAACAATCATCCCGTTTTTAGCCACAAGTACCTGGCATCCGGGGAAAGCCTTCTTTTCAAGCCCTTCGGCAACAATATCATCGATCTCATGCAAACGGGCTGCACTTAATCCCACTTCTTCGGGTTCATGATATCCCAAACGATTCTTTATCGTATTGAAACCTGTTCCCGCTGCAAACATTTTGGGAACCGAAACCGGTAATATTCCACGAGCCTCAATACCGCCGAATAACGTTTGCGCTGCATATTCTTGCGACAAGGTCGTT
>JAQWBH010000220.1 GCA_028707405.1 Parabacteroides sp.
GGTAAAGTATGCACTAAGCTAATTCCGCCAACGAGTTTGTCTATTTTGTAGTATCCTTTGTAGCGGGTACTTTTCGTTTTGTTATATGTACCCAGCAGTGCGCCTTCGTCATCATTATAATTGAATGATACTCGGTTTGTAAAGTTTTCGGTACCTCCATTTATTGAAAAATTGTGGCGTTGATAGAAGGCGCTTCTGAAAATTTCATCCATCCAGTCGGTTCGTGTCGTAGCCACTTCCGGATTCAATGTTGTATCCCATCCTGCGGGAAGGCTTTGTCCTGCTGCCGCATACGACTGTGAACGAACTTGTTTTTCTTGCTCAATCGTTAGTGATTGTGGAAGATTTGTTGCGGTTCGAACGCCGAATGTTCCTTCATAATTGATAGAAGGCTTTCCTGCTTTTGCCGATTTTGTGGTGACAAGGATTACACCGGCAGATCCTGAATGCGCACCGTAGATTGCAGCAGAGGCAGCGTCTTTCAATACAACGATTGATTCGATATCGTTTACATTGAATGGTGCACCAGGAACACCATCGACAACCCATAATACATTTTCTGAAGAAGTAGAGCCTTGGCCTCGGATTACAATAGATGGTGTTGATGTCGGGTCGCCACCTTGCGCTACAACCGTAACACCTGGAATTTGACCTTGCAGCATCGCTTCCGTTGAACTTACCGGACGATCTTTTAATCCTTCAACATCTTTCAGTATGCCAATTGAAGCAGATAGATCTGATTTGCGGGATTGGGCTCCATAGCCTAATACAACTACTTCATCTAGTTTTTTGGAATCTTCTTGTAATACAATAGTAAAATTCTGCTTATTAGCTGGCATTTCTTGTGTTAGGTAACCTAGATAAGAGATTTGCAAAGTAGCACCACTTTGTACTTCCAGTGCGAATTTGCCCTCAATATCGGTTACGGTTCCGTTGGTTGTCCCTTTTACTAGGACGTTTGCGCCAGTTACAGGTTCCCCTTTTTCATCTTTGACGATTCCTTGTATCGTCCTTCTGCTCTGTTGGACGATTGCTCCAGTGAGAGCAATCTTTCCATTTATACTTGCAGCAGAGACAGGGAAAGCATACAGACTTCCCATGACTAATGACAGTAGTATAGCAGGTAGTTTGATTGGTTTTAGGAATGAACATTCCTTTTCTGTACTTTTGTCCATAAATTACAAGTTTAGTTCAAAAAATGTTAACTTACTATTATTGGTTTAGCTGATTACAAACATATTGAAAATATCTTGTTTGTTATGTTACAAATATATTGATAATATTTTACAAATGCAAGTTGATCGAGGATTCTATATTTTTAATATTGAAAATAGAAATGGATTAGCTATAAAATAAACCAACTGCATAAAAGATGATTACAAAATCTTTTACGCAGTTGGGCACTCCATTTTGTAATGAGAGTGGTTCAGAATTTAATATTTAATGCTTCTCCTTCTTTGATCTTCTTGTCACAAATTGTTTTTCCTTCGCTATTAACGGTTACCTTCAGTTTGTTTTTATTGTTTGATCGTTTCACTGAAATGTTGAATACGTGTCCGAATGCACCGATCTTGTTCAGACTCATATGATCCCAATTTTTAGGAAGACGGGGTGTAAATGTAAATGCGTGTAACCCTGTGGGACGAATGCCGAACATCCCTTCAGTAATGATGCGGCAATATAGTCCACTTTCAGCAGATAAATGGCGCTGGCCTCCTTCCGGCCAAGCTTCTATGGCATAAGGGACATGTTCCCCTAATAAGCGACGATTTGAATAGTATCTGAGATAATCAATAGCTTTCTCGGTCTCACCACAGGCAAAGACGCCACGCAAAGCATAGAGCGTTGAACGATCCCAGAAGGTTTCGCTGCCAGCTTGTGAGAGCAATCCGTTTTCAGTCCATAGTTGCGGTGAAAACAGCGCATTGATGGTTGCCTCTTTGCGGTTGTAAATGCCCATTACCAACGGAATACAGATCCAGGCTCGAAGCACATTGTTGTCTTCATAATACTTATAAGTGTTGAAACCTTCGACTGTGCTTCCAAAATATTTATCAATATTCTTTTTTATTGATTCGGCACGTTTTGTATAATCTGCTAATTGCGAAGCAGATTTGCCAAGATCTTTACCTAAGAAAACAGCAGAGCATAGGGCATCATAGTAGAGTGATGATGTACATAAATTGGCTTTACCTGCTGGGAAACGTCCTTCTAACTCGTCGGTATCTGAAGCTACGACTCCACTTTTATTCAGTTGACGTTTGCAATATTCGAGAGTCCATTCAATCAGCGGCCAGAGTTTTTCAGCTTCGGCTTTGTTGCCGCGAGCCAGTGCATAACGCGATGCGCCATAAGCAATCATTGCACCATCGCCACGATCGCCTGCACCATTCCAGATATCAGTTCCTTCAGCAATGATAGAACTTGGAATAGGTTTGTATTCAGGGCTTATGAAGCGGGCAAAAAGCATGTAGGCATTTAAAGCCGAACGGTTACCGATATCGTATCCTAAATACGGGAAGAACGGGTTGATATATTCAGCTTGATCGTTTGCCCATATTGCGGCATAGTAGGATTCGCCACCTGGACCGTGCATCAGTCCGTTTTTAGTGTCGTAGATACTTTCGGCAGCACGAATTTTGGCGAAAGCAAACATTTTATTGATCGTTTTATCAGGTGATTCAAGTACAAGCTTTCCCCATAATTCAGTGACCAGAGCCTGTCGTTCCAGTAATTCCTTATCGATATCAGGCGTTATCTCGTTTTCTCCATTTTTATATCCTGCATATGAAGCACTGAAAGTAATCTCTTCGTCAGATTTAAGCAGTTTTGCCTTACGTCCGCTGATAACTGCTATTACATTATAACTGCCGTCTACGCCTTTTTCCGGATCAGTGTTGATAACTGAGCGTGTGAAAGGTATTTCAACGTTTATAGGGTCTTTACCTGTATTTTTCAGGATATATTTTTCATATAAGGAAGGTTTTGTAGTAGAAGGAAAGATTATTCGTGTCAGCTTTACTTTGCCTTCGCGCGAAAAGTTGAAAGTGCTGTTTACAATCATTGTTCCGTTGAGTGTGATGTCTGTTACTTTCTCGCCTTGTAAAGTTCGTCCGTTCACGTTTATCCTCTCAGTTACATCCCCGCCGAAATTACGCATCAGACTGGCGTGTGTATTATTAGGGATCGTACGGAGCATCGGCCAGACCATGTGGCGGTTGAGTGTGAATGCACCATTATTATTTACTCCATAATACAAGACGGTAGAAACTTTCAGACCACTCATTTCGATATGATCTTCATGCGGCAGATTGCCATTGATAGTCCAAGTTATTCCGCCATCAGCATTAATTTTCCAACGATTGACGGCAGTTGCACTGAGGCAACATGCTGTAATAAGTATTAGTAGAATATAAATTTGTTTATTCATGATAATGTCATATTAAGTGTAGTATCTAGAATGAATATTATTTTGTTATACAATTTATTTCAATGGTAAAACCCTCCTCATCGCATCAACAAAGATTGAAGCCATCTTCTGCTGAATCATTTTATCTTTGCCTCGTTGTGGATGCCAACCTAAAATTAGGCCATCTGTTGTCTGCGTATCTTGCGAATATAGCAGACTAGTTTGAGCTCTGGTTACAGGATTTAGCATATTTTTTGAGAATCCGATGTATTTGTCAAATTCAACTAAGGGGAATCCCCATTTAGTAGCAAGTTTTCGAACAGAAGTGTTGTAGATGACGCGTCCGTCATGCCAATGCGTACAAAGGACAATCACTGCAGGCTTCCCGTTTTTATTTCCATAGTATTTTGAATGTTCGTTGAACTGCAAATTATAGCATTCGGTAATATAGCGTTTGATAACGTAATCGTAAGCAGCGGCATAGTTTGAACGGTCAAAAGGGGTTAAATAATCAGTGTATTTTTCCTTTAATTGCGATTCATCAAACACATCTTTATCATGGACCTGCATGATTACCAGTGCATCCGTTTTTTCTAACTCTTCCTGTGAATACAGGGTCCCTTTAGCCATGCGATTGGCAGCATCGGCAATAGCTTCTCCTCCAATAGCGCGGTTGATAGCGACAGCATCCAGTGCATCGCATCCTAATTCAAACCAGCCATTTGCCGGTTCGGCAAAAGACGCACCAGTTAGCAAAATTGTATATTTGGCATGCCTATTTGTTTGCGCCGAAAGAGTCGTTGCGCAAAGAGGTACCCACAAAAAAAGAGATAAGATAAAAATGACCTTTTTCATTGTTAAATAATTATTAGTGTGCAAACGTACAAAATCTTTGTCTTAAAACAATGGTTGGTAATGAAAATGGATTCGATTATAATCTTTCCATCCTTAGGATCATAAGCAAAGAATCATTACCTTTGTTCCACGGAGCAATGATTGCTGATAATCAAAACGGTTCTCTAAATAATCCGGATTTGTGTTATTAAATTTTTAGATTTATGATAATTAATGCGTTGTTACTAAGTTTACTATGTGCTATTGAAGGAGGATCTGGCATACATACTTATATTCAGTATGTTCATCCGTTGATAGGAACGGATAACCGCATTGTTCAGGGCAAGGCAAAGGGTTCGACTGAAGAACGTGGGCAGATTATGCCGGCTACGGGTGTACCGCACGGAATGACAAATTGGGTTGCACAGACGGAGCCGACTGAGCAAAAGTGTCATCCGCCTTATTACTATTTTCAAGATACGTTTGAAGGTTTTCGTGCTAGTCATTGGATGAATGGTTCCTGTACGCAGGATTATGGAAGTGTCACAGTGATGCCTGTGAGTGGAACGCTTAAAGTAGATCCGGTGTCTAGGGCTTCGTTATTCGATCATTCTGGCGAGGTATCTACTCCATCATATTATAGTGTGCTTTTGAAACGTTATGATGTAAAGGCGGAGTTGACAGGCCTTTCGCGTGCCGGCATCATGTGCTTTGATTTTCAGAAAGCAGGCGATCATTATGTGGTTATTGATCCGAATAGTGATGAAGGCGTTGCGGCTATCCACATAAATGCAGCTAAGCATGAAATATGTGGAAGCAATCCAGTCCACCGGATCTATCAAGGCTTTGGTAAAGCTGCCGGTTTTAGCGGACATTTTGTGGTTCGATTGGATGCCGATATTACTGCATGGGGAATTGATAGTACGACAACAAATCATTACATTGCCTGGGTAAAGTTGAAATCCAAGAGGCCTCAAAGGTTGACAGTGAGAGTAGGAACTTCATTTACTGATATTACTCATGCTCGTATGAACTTGGATGGAGAGATCGGCAAGCAAACTTTCGATGAAGTGCGTAAAGCCTCTTCTAATGCTTGGGAGCAGGCTTTGAGTCAGGTTGCTGTCGAGGGAATGAACGAAGAATCTAAAATAAAATTTTATACAGCGTTGTACAATACTCATTTCCTTCCGCGTGCTTTCAGTGATGCTGACGGTTCTTATCCGGAATTTGATGGAGGAAAGCAAGTCAGAAAGATGTATGGTGGTGTCTATTATGCGGATTACTCTCAATGGGATACTTATCGTGCAGTGCATCCACTTTTTACAATACTTAATCCGAAACGTGATGGTGACATGGCTCACTCGTTGGTACTCAAGGGTGAACAGGGAGGGTGGTTGCCTATATTCCCTTTATGGAACAGCTATACATCTGCAATGATTGGTGACCATTGTATCGCGATGCTTGGGGATGCTATAATGAAAAATATTCCAGGGTTCGATTATGAGGCGGCTTACAAACTGATGCGGAAGAATGCATTCACAGTTAACAATGATACAGATAGTTATCGCGATGGGAAAGGAAGACGGGCGATGGAATCATATCTCAAATATGGTTATATCCCATTGGAAGATTCAGTAAAAGATGCTTTCCATAAGCAAGAGCAGGTATCGCGTACACTCGAATATGCCTATGATGACTTTGTACTGGCTCAGGTGGCGAAGAAGTTGAGAAAGACTGGTGATTATGAGATGTTGATGAAGAGGGCGCAGAATTATCACAATGTAATTGACTCCGAGACAGGTTTTGCTCGTGGACGTTATGCAGATGGATCCTGGATTAGCCCGTTTGATGTAAATAAATTCGTTTCATTTGTGACGGAGGCGACGCCATATCATTACACTTGGTATGTTCCACAAGATGTTGCCGGGCTAATCGAACAGATGGGAGGGCAAGATAAATTTATCCAACGGTTGGACACGTTTTTCGAGGGAGGTTATTACTGGCATGGCAACGAACCGTGTCATCATATAGCTTATCTTTTTGCCTATGCCGGCGAACCTTGGAAAACTCAGCAGTGGGTTCATCGGATTATTGATCATGAATATTATACTACACCAAATGGATTATGTGGAAATGATGATGCCGGACAAATGTCGGCATGGTTGGTGTTTAGTATGATGGGTTTTTATCCGGTTTGTCCCGGATTGCCGTATTATGTTCTTGGTAGTCCGAGTTTTGATAAATGTACGATTCATCTTGAAGATGGCAAAAAGTTTGTTATTGAGGCAATAGGAGCTTCAGTCGGAAAGATTTATATCCAGTCGGCTACATTAAACAACAAGAATTATAACAAGAGTTTTATTCTACATAAAGATATCCTTAATGGTGGTGTTTTAAAATTTGTGATGGGTAAGAAACCTAATAAAAAGTGGGCTTCAGCTAAAGGTTCTTTGCCTCCGTCATTGGGAATGTAACGAACAGAAAATTTGAATAACATGAAAAATACTTATTTCTTACTTGCATTTTTATGGGCTGTATCAACAGCTTTTGCATCTGCTCAAATAAAGGAACCGGTAGATTATGTGAATACTCGTATAGGAAATATCAGCCTGCTTTTGGTACCTACTTATCCGACTACGCATTTACCAAACAGTATGCTGAGGATGATTCCTTCGCATAATGAGTTTGTTTCTGATCGCATGGCAGGGCTTCCGCTAAATGTTCCTTCACACCGCCAAGGAGATGTGCTTTTGTTGATGCCTTATTGTGATGATGGATCCAGTTTAACTAATCTAGGTTCTTACCGATATGATCAAGAGGTTTCGAAACCGTATTATTATTCTGTTTTTTTAGATGATTTTGGGATTGATGTTCATTTTGTTCCACAAACAAAATCGGGATTGTTCACAATTAATTTTGAGAATAAAGGTATTCGATATGTGATGGTAAAAACAGTCGGTCAAGGCGAATTGAAACACGAGGGTAATGCTTTTTTCGGGTATGAGCATTATCATGGAATCAAGCATTATTTCTATCTTGAATTTGACCAGAAGATTTTTCAGGCTGATACGGTTTCTATGGGAAAAAACAATGCGATCTATGCTAAGTTTGGCGATAAAGTAAGAAAGGTTTGTGCCCGTTATGGAATTTCTTATATTAGTGTGGAACAGGCGAAGAGAAATCTTAGCAAAGAAATAAATAGTTTTGATGAGACGACCTTAATTCCTTTGGCTCGAAAGGCATGGAATGATGTGTTAGGAAAGATTCGTGTTGAGGGTGGATCGGAAGATCAGAAGACAACTTTTTACACGGCCTTGTATCGTTCAAGTGAACGTATGATTAATATTTCGGAAGATGGAAAATACTTCAGTGGTTTTGATGGAAAGATTCATAATGATGGAGGTGTCGACTTTTGGACAGACGACTGGATCTGGGATACATATCGTGCGCTGCATCCATTGCAGGTTCTTTTGAATCCTAAAGCTGAATCGCAGAAGTTGGCTTCTTATTTGCGTATTTATGAGCAGTCTGGGTGGATGCCTACTTTCCCTTGTGTGTTTGGTGATGCGCATTGTATGAATGGTAATCATTCGACTATAATGT
>JAQWBH010000221.1 GCA_028707405.1 Parabacteroides sp.
CCGATCTGTTGACGGTTAAGAACTGTGTAGCCTGTGTTGATGCACCAACGGTAAGACCTAACAACATGGTGATTGTATCGATCAGCGGACCGCGGGCTGTTTCAGCCAGACGACGGGTAACACCACTTTCCTTCAATAAGTTCCCAAAGAACAACATACCCAGCAACGGCAGACCTGAAGGAACGAGGAAGCAGGTAAGCAGCAAGCCAACGATAGGGAAGATAATCTTTTCTGTAGATGAAACGACTCTTGGAGGTTTCATGCGGATCAGACGCTCTTTGTTTGTTGTTAATAATCTCATGAATGGAGGTTGTATCACAGGTACCAATGCCATATATGAATAGGCAGATACCGCAATTGCACCCATCAGGTTAGGAGCCAGTTTTGAAGAAAGGAAGATGGCCGTCGGACCGTCAGCACCACCAATAATACCAATAGCACCGGCTTGGTTAGGAGCAAACCCCATGAACATGGCAATGATGTATGCGCCGAAGATACCAAATTGAGCAGCCGCACCGATCAACAATAGCTTTGGATTGGAAATCAATGCCGAGAAGTCAGTCATGGCGCCAATGCCAAGGAAGATTAAGGGTGGATACCAACCGGAAGTTACACCTTGATAAAGGGTATTTAGAACAGCACCTTGCTCATAAACACCAATTTGGAGTCCGGCATCTTTGAATGGGATATTACCCACTAACATACCGAAACCTATAGGAATCAAGAGCATGGGTTCAAATTCATATTTTACCGCCATGAATATAAATGCAAGACCTACCAGGATCATGATTATGTGACCTGGAGTCGCATTATATACACCGGTATAGGTAAGAAACAGATCAAAGTTCTTTCCCAAGAAACTCAGGAAGCTCTCATGTGCTTCTGCCGTTTGTAATAATATTGTTTCTAACATAAGCTTATCCGATTACAACGAGGTCTGCACTTTCGAGTACAGAATCTCCCTTATGTACTTTAATCTCTATTACTTTACCGTCGCGGTCGGCATTGATGTTGTTCTCCATCTTCATAGCTTCGAGTATAATCAATGTTTGACCTTTCTTAACCATATCGCCGACGTTACATTTAACTTGCAAGATTACTCCGGGCAGTGGAGTCTTGATTGCTCCTTGTGTCGTCTCTGTTGCCGGACGGGCTACAACCGGTTCGCCACTGGTTGTTGTCGGAGCCTGAGCAGGACGTTTAACGGGAGGTGCCATTTGAGTTTTAGCCGGTTTTTCCATTTTTACATGGTATGGAGAACCATTTACTTCAACATCAGCGACATCATCAATTACTGAGTTAATATGTACTTTATATACGTTACCGTTGATGGTATATTTAAAACTTTTCATCTAATTAAATTTTTAATGGTGATTACTTCTTTTTTGGAACTTCACGTAAACCATAAATCTTAGAACTCCATGGAGAGTAATTACGAGTTACTTTCCTGATTGTCAGGACGGTTTGCTCATTATCATGATTATCATCATCCAGTTCATATAATGCCGTAGCGATAGCTGCAAAAATATCTCCGGATTCTTCACCGGCATTTACAGGAACCGCTTTGCCCGCTGCTTTTTGTGCATTACGTTTGCTGGCTTTGATGGAAGCTCTACCAATCTGTTTGAAAATTATATAAAGAAGGAATAATCCTACAAACACAGTTGCCATTGAGGTAATTGTAATTGCAATACCCCAGGCATCGTGTATTTTGAAGTTCTCAATTTTTTCATTAGAGTCGTTCGTAATATTATTAGCGGCAGGAGTTGATTTAGGCAAAACGCCCCATTCACCTTTGCCGTCCATTGATCTGCCGTAGCTGACATCTGATGTCTGACCGGCCGGAATAGTTACTTCGTCAATCAGATTTTTTCCGTCGGCATCATAGACTGCAATATAGTTCTCCTTGGTCGGATCTAATGTGAAATTCAGATGATAAGTTCCACGATTTCCTACACCGTCAGCCCAGAATACTACGCATTGATGAGGTTGTATGTTTGTTCTGTAATCGCCTCTCGGAATGCAATATTTTTTTGGATTGTTTTTATCATTAGTAATATAGCAACCTCCGTAGTTGACAGGACCAGCAGAACTGTTATACAGCTCTATCCATGCGCTGTGATTACCATAGTCATCAACCATGTTGGTGACATTGATTTCAAGCACTTCATTTAATCGCATAGCTTCTGCTCTCTGTGCCTTTGCTCCGAATGAAATAAGCAGCAAGGAAACAGATAGTAGCCATGCTCCAATTCTTTTATTTATCATATTCGTTCCTTATTTTGAGGATTAGAGAGGCATATTGTCATGTTTCTTAGCCGGATTGCTTAACTTCTTTGTTTGCAGTTGTTGCAATGCACGAATGATGCGGAAACGTGTATTACGAGGTTCGATAACATCGTCAATATAGCCATACTGAGCGGCATTGTACGGATTAGCAAATGCTTCCTTGTATTCAGCCTCTTTCTCTGCAGTACATGCTTTTGGATCTTCTGCAGCGGCAACCTCTTTTGCAAAGATGATTTCTACAGCTCCACTTGGACCCATAACTGCGATTTCGGCTGTCGGCCATGCATAATTCATATCACCGCGAAGATGTTTAGAGCTCATAACGCAGTATGCTCCGCCATATGATTTGCGCAATGTGACAGTTACCTTAGGTACAGTGGCTTCCCCGTAAGCGTAAAGCAATTTTGCACCATGGAGGATAACGCCGTTGTATTCCTGACCTGTTCCCGGAAGGAATCCAGGTACGTCTACCAACGTTACCAAAGGAATATTGAATGCATCGCAGAAACGTACGAAACGAGCTCCCTTGCGTGATGAATTGCTATCCAGACAACCGGCCATTACTTTCGGCTGGTTGGCAATGACACCAACAGCTTCGCCATTGAAGCGTGCAAAACCGACAATGATGTTCTTTGCAAACTCTGCATGAACTTCAAGGAATTCGCCGTTATCAACGATCGTACGAATAACATCATACATATCGTATGCATGGTTTGGATCGTCAGGAATAATCCCATTCAGATTGTCACCCAGACGGTCGATAGGATCATTACATTCCAAAAGCGGAGTTTCTTCGAGGTTGTTCTGCGGCAAATAGCTGAGCAACTTGCGAATTAAACTTAATCCTTCTTCTTCATTATCAACTGCGAAGTGAGCCACACCCGATTTTGTGGAGTGTATGCTTGCACCACCTAACTGTTCGGCAGTTACGTCTTCGCCGATAACCGTCTTTACAACTTTAGGACCTGTCAGGAACATATAACTTGTTCCGCGTGTCATGATATTAAAATCGGTCAATGCAGGAGAATAGACAGCACCACCGGCGCAAGGACCAAAGATACCGGAAATTTGCGGGATCACGCCTGATGCCAGAATGTTACGCTGGAAAATCTCCGCATAACCTGCCAAAGCGTTTACGCCTTCCTGGATACGTGCGCCGCCGGAATCATTCAGTCCGATAACGGGAGCACCCATTTTCATGGCTTGATCCATTACTTTACAAATTTTCAAGGCCAGTGTCTCTGACAAAGCACCACCGAATACGGTGAAATCCTGTGCATAGACATAAACCAGACGACCTTCTATCGTACCATAACCGGTTACGACACCGTCACCTAAGAATTTAGTCTTTTCGATACCGAAGTTTGTACAGCGATGCTTTACAAACATGTCTAACTCTTCGAAGCTGCCTTCATCCAGCAACATTGCGATACGTTCGCGGGCAGTATATTTGCCTTTCTTGTGCTGTGATTCGATTCTTTTTTCTCCACCACCCAAACGAGCTGTTTCGCGCAGGGCGATAAGCTCCTTTACTTTTTCAAGCTGGTTACTCATTGTATTTAATTGATTTGTTATTATAAATGTCTTATTAAATAACAATTGGCAACCGATATTTTGGGAAAGACTTTATTCCCTGTCGATTGTCAATTGTTTTGTGTAGTATTATTTCTTGCCCGGCATACAAAGCTCGGTCAATACGCTACATGTAGATTTCGGATGAAGGAAAGCGATGCTTAATCCATCTGCGCCTCCGCGAGGAGCCTTGTCAATCAGTCTGATTTCTTTTGATGCGGCCTCGTCTAAAGCAGCTTGTACATCAGGTACTGCAAATGCAATATGATGAATCCCTTCCCCTTTCTTTTCGATAAATTTAGCAATCGTGCTGTCTTCGCTCGTTGGTTCCAAAAGTTCTAATTTGGTTTGTCCCACTTTGAAGAAAGCCGTTTTTACTTTTTGGTCAGGTACTTCTTCAATGCTATAGCATTTAAGGCCCAATACGCCTTCATAATACGGCAAACAGGCTTCAATGCTCTTCACTGCAATACCCAGATGTTCGATATGTGTTAGTTCCATGTCAATATAATTTAAAATAAATGGTTCTCTTATTTAAACTTTTCGGCAAAGGTACATTTTTTTAATAAGAAGGCAAACATTGTATATTAATTATATTCTATTTTTCGACTTGTTTTTAAGTATAATTTAAAGATGAAGTGCTTTTTAGAAGTCGACAATTAGTCGCAAATTGAGTTGTCTGCCGGTCAAATAGTTAGGAATCGCATACTGTTGGTTGTCAATATTTGTTATCCAGTAATAAGAACTGGTATTTTTCATATCGAACAGATTGAAGATGTCCAGTCCGAGCCAAATATTTTTTAAATATCCGAAAATTCCTCTATTCATGAATTCATCTGTTCCTCCCGCCAGCTGGTATGAGAAGCCGAGGTCTACACGTTTGTAGGCCGGCGTACGAAAATAACCTTCTTCATAGCCTTTGCGGGGAGCCGTGACTGGCAGTCCGCCTGATAATACCCCTTTAAGATTGAGTTTGATGCGTTTATATCCCGGAAAATAGTCCTGAAAGAACAACGATACGTTATAGCCCTGGCTGTTAGGCATAGGTACAGTGACTGTGTTGCGGATGGTTTGTTCCGCTTTCATCAATGAGAAGCTGATCCATGAATCTGTGCCCGGCACAAACTCGCCAAAGAATTTAAAATCGACACCTAAAGCATGGCCTTTTGCACAGTTTTCGCCATAGTATCTTATTTTGACATTATCGATGGTGTAAGGATTCAGGTTGTCCAGTTTTTTGTAGTAAAGGTCTGTGCTGAACTTGAAGTTCCGGTCGACGGCCCGGAAAGTATAGTCGCTTCCCAGAATGAAATGGATGGAGCGTTGCGATTTTAAATCTTTGTTCAATTCAATCACGCTGTTGCCTGCTTTGTCCTGCACTGTTTTTCTCAATTCTTTGTAGAACGGAGACTGATAATAGACTCCCGAAGCCAAACGGAATGTTAGATTCTGATTGGCATTGGGAATAAATCCAACAGACGCTCTCGGGCTGAAAATGAATTCTTTGTTGAAGTTCCAGTAGTTGCCTCGTATGCCTCCCACAATCGTAAACATTCCCTGCTCGGTCCTGAATTTGAAGGCATCTTGAATATAGCCCATGATTCTGGTGCTGTTCAGTTCGTTGTCCGAGAAAAGGTTTGAGATCACATTCGTTGTTCCTCCTCCCTGTGGAAGAGAATAGCCTGAAGAATCGCGTTTCTCCCATTCGCTGATCTTGTCGTTGATCTTTTCCAGTTGTACCGTCGCACCCCATCTTATCGTATTCGACTTATATCGTATATTTCCGTAATGGCCTACATTTATTATATTAGAACGAAGACGATTACGGGCATGCTCATGGTTGCGCCCCACTTCCAAGCTCTCTATTTCCTGACCGTTTCCGGTATCTTCAGCATCTTTCAACCAATATTCACCGGCAATGTCATAACCTTCCTCTTCTTTACTGCTGAAAGCTGATGTCTGGAATCCTATTTCCGAATTTTCATTCAGGTTGTGTTTCAGCGTAAACGCTCCATATAATGTTTCAAACTTATCACGTTCGCGCCCATTGAAGTAGACTTTGAATTTTTTTGCATCATTGATGGTTCCGAAAGAGGTCTCACGGCTATAGGGCGTAAACCTGAAATTATTCGTGGCGATATTGCCTAATACATTGACTTCCCATTTTGGAGCCGGCTTATAGGTGATATACGTTTGGGCATCGATAAAATTCGGATCGAATTCAGCATCTGTATCGGTTGTTTTCAATAGTGAGCGACTCGTTTTGTAACGGATACCGGTTACCTGGGTGAACTTGCCGCTTGAACTGCCGACATAAGCATTCGCACCCATGAAACTGGCCGTAGCCGAACCTTCGAAAGCTTTTGGTTTTTTGTAGGTAATATCAAGAACCGAGCTCATCTTGTCGCCATAACGCGCCTCAAACCCGCCCGCAGAAAAATTAACCGATTCGGTCATATCCGGATTAATGAAGCTTAATCCTTCCTGTTGGCCGGAACGAATCAGTAATGGTCTGAATACTTCCATTCCATTTACGTAAACGATATTCTCGTCATAACTGCCTCCGCGTACGGAATACTGAGAACTTAGTTCATTATTGGTTGAGACGCCTGCATAGGTGACAACCAGACTCTCAATGCTTCCGCCCGCAGGGTCGGGAAGGAGCTTCACCTTATCGGCATTCAATGTCTCGAGTGTTGTTGTCTGTTTGCGGATAGCCGTTGCAACGACCTCGCCCAATTCCAGAGAAGCCGAGTGCATCATTACATTCAGCCGCATATCTTTGCTGACAACAGGAATAATTCGTTCGGATTTTTGATAACCCAGACAAGAATAGATGATTGTAACCGAGTCGCCTGCGGAAACGGTGACAGAGTAGAACCCCTTGTCGTTGCTCATGGCCCCGTTCAATGTGTTTTTTACCCTTATATTGACAAGCTCCAATGGGTTTCCGTCGGCATCACGTATGAAGCCGGTAATTTTGGCTCTTCCCTGTCCGAAAATAGGAATTGATAATAATATAAATAGCAGTGCAGCTATCGCACGAATCTTCATACACATTTTACTTTAGTAATACTAACGCAAAATAATTGAAAAATGTATAAACAGGTTCTGAAAAATATGTTTTCGGTATTAAAATAACACGGATTATGCTGAACTGCCATTGATAGTCACTAAATGTCATCTGGCGGCATAGAAAGAGTAGTTGTCGGCTACCTGTCTGAACGCTAATACGCCTGTATGACTTAGTTCCACGTTCATCTCTTTTCCGTCGGGAAGATACATGATAACTTCATTTTTATTATCCATATATTTGAAAAGCTTTGTACTTTCACCATTTGCTTTAACACTCCAACTTTCGTCAGTTTTGTTGTATACAAGATCTATGGCTTTATTTTCACCTTGTTTTTGAATGTGATATCCGTCTTTTTCCGTTTCAACAGTGTAGGTTCCGTTTTGTGTGTCGATGGTTTTTACGGTGCCTGTTGCAGCTACAGGATTATCTCCACTCCAGAACTCGATGGAATTGAGTACTAAAATATCGGCGAGGGCGGATACTTCATAGACAGGGACGATGCAAAAGGCAACGAATACCAGCTCATTGACAAATTTGGTATCAATGTTTTTATTCCAATCCAGAAGTTTATTGGTAAGGCTGAATGATCCGATGCATGATGAAAATAGTATACTGCTGGATAGTGTCACAGCAACTAATAAAGTCAGATTCTTTTTTTTCATGATGTTTCTTCTTTTTATGTTCCGGGACGAAGATACTACTATTTTTCTGATTTATACAAGAAACTGTTTTGAATTTTCCGACAGGTAATTTTGATCCGGTTATGGCGGAGTTATATTTTCGCTTTATTTATTTCAAAATGAAATTATAAAGGATGGGGAATTGACACCTTTTCTCAATACGGGGAGATTGAGAGAAATAAATTCAGATTGTAAATCTCTGTTTATTTCAAGGTGACCTCG
>JAQWBH010000222.1 GCA_028707405.1 Parabacteroides sp.
CGGACGTCCGTTATCGGGACAATACAAGGATGAAAACTCTCTTTCAAACTTTTCCCAACCAATTTTATTGGCCAAAATGGATAGCGGATGTTTTTATCTTTTTATCGTACTATTCCGGAAAATACATTGTTTCTGAAACGACCGAAAAATCATCTATAGCTCCTTCTTCAGGTAGATAAGTACTCACGTAACTAAAAGAACTTCCAAGTCGAGCGTCTTCAATCACTGTAGCTATTTCTGATGGGTTTACGGACCTTTTTGTTGTAATCCCTTCGACATTGCTATAGGTGATCACCACTACACAGTTTTCAACTACAGCTCTCCATACAATAGTAACTTTCCCTTCTTGTACAGTGACAGATCGGATTGAACGCGGTGCAAGGGTTGCCTGGTACTGGTCACCATAAGAAGTTGCTTCTGCTTCAGTGGAAACCGACATATCTCCATTTCCAGTATGAAAGAGGTTGAAAATATGATTTCCTTCTTCAACAGAATCAAGAATGATTGAATAGTAGCGGTTTTTATCTAAGCGAGAGAAATCTATAGGAATAGTTGCTTCATTAGCTCGATCATTCCATGTAACATGAAGATTCTTGATTCGAGGATCAGTATTCACCATCCACGTGATTTGGACTCTATTTTTCCCAGCTTTTGTGGAAACCGAATCTACCTTAGCAATATAATTTGTTTCTCCTTCATTATAAAAGGGGTAGACATTGTCATACATTCCACTACAGGAACAAAACAAAATATTGAAAAGTGTGAATAATAAGAAATAGTGTATTTTCATAATTATTATCAATTAAATGTTATTCTTGAGGTGCACCATAAAATTCTAATTCTCCTATAACCGTTCGTACTGGCATTGCCCAATTTTCAGTTATTTCAAAGCGGAGGTAACGAACAGGAGTTTCATTTGTACATTCTATATCAAAGCCAGCTAAAGCAGCAGCTAAATCTTCACTAGTGTTTTGTAAATCATCACCAGACGGTTTATATTGAGAAATATTATTCACATCACTAAGTAACTCCCAATCTTTTTGATAACCATTCACCCAATAGTTTGTATCTGAATTTGAAAAGTCAGGGTTCAATGTTCCATACACTTTCCATAGTTTAGGGCTGCAATTATTATATGGATTAGATTGACGATGCCAAAGTATATAACGGCTGAGCATGACAGGTTGTCCTAGATCAATCGTAAAAAAAACGGGGGAAAGACTAACAGCAACAGAAGTATACATTCCAACTGCTATATTGCCGTCAAACATACGCGAGAATTGTCCCGCATCATCCTCATCCCGCGGAAGGGATAATCTTTTAAAAAATTTGGAATCTATCTTCTCCTCATAGAGTGGAGTTAGTTCGGCAAACAATGTATCAGAGAGATTATTCCATCGATCTCGAACATATACACCAAATAATTCTTTCTTGGCCTCAAATCCTCGAAGTTTAAATTGACCCGACGAAGCACTAGTGTATATAGTCTCGACCTCTTTGTGGATTCCCGTAGAGTCTTTGACCAAAAGCCATAAAGATACATTTGATTCTGACGGATTGTCCCATTGTAGGGATACTCCTCCAAAAGAAGGACCCATCTTTATGGATTCGAAAATAGAAATGACAGGTGGGGTCAAAGGGTTAATTACAACATTTACTCCTTGTGAATAATTACCACTTCTGTCTACACTGTATAATTGAATTGTCTGAGCATCTGTAGAGCCAAATCCGTATACGGTTAATGAGTTGGTATATACAGAGGCGGAAGTTCTTTGTTTTTTTCCATCTATTGTATAAACTGCTTCAACTAAAACAAGATCCTTGTCATTGGGTAAATTATACGTGATCTTCGCTGCTCCTGGTAGATTTTCCACGTTAATTATACTTATTGTATCTGGCGCAATAGAATCTGTTCCTGGTTGCCAATCAATATTTTTATCATCACAACCCATAAACAATCCACACAAGCATCCAAAAATCAATATTACTATTTTTTTCATTTTGTTAAATTTTAAAATTTTACCACCCGTAATTTTGTACTAGATTATTATTTACACTGAGTTCGTAATTTCTAATTGGTTGAAAATAGTTCTTAATGTTAAATACGTTCGGGGTGAAAATTGTTCTCATTTGGTAATAATCAGAAACTTCCTTTCCCAAAACATTCCACCCCAGAATCGGTTTTGAAAATTCTTGTTGTGCTTTTCTCCAACGTAATAAATCCCAATAACTTTGTCCTTCAAAAGCCAACTCTATCAAGCGTTCTTGATGGATAATTTCACGCATACCTGTTTTTGTTAAAGGCTTAGTAGGAACAGAAGAATAATTTGCCCAACTTTCCACTACTCCGCCCAGTGAGGCGCGTTCCCTAACTTTGTCAATATAAAAAAACACTTCATTATCGGGTGTGCTTTTTACCTCATTCAATGCCTCTGCATAAAGCAAATATAAATCGGACAAACGTATAATCGGAAACGAAAATTCATAATTAGTAAAAGATGTATTACCCACCACCGAATTTGGATGGACTAATTTTTTAACGCCATAACCTGTAGCTGAATACATGTTATTCGTAAAACGTCCACTCATCGACCCATTCTTCATGGAAGTGTAATTAATTTTTGAATAATCGTTTTCCGTATTTACTCCATTTCCGTATACCATACTTCCATCAAAATAGAGCGAAGCATAATAACGTATTTCGCGGTCAAAATTAAGTTTTGCAGTTGTAAACCCTTCCTTAATTAGAAATTTTTCGTTTGCTGTTGAATTTCTGACGTCATACCGATTCGCGTAATCCCATGAATTATCTTCTTCAATAGGAACTCCATTCTTGGAATAAAAACGTTCCACGGTACGAATCGTCGGATTGCCAACGCACGCAACATAGGCAGCTACAGCTGTTAAACCAACCTGTCGATGTGCAAGACTTTTTTGAAGTCCTGACGTCGATTGGGTACTTCCCCATATAATTTCCGGATTCCAACGTTCTGTAACTGATCCACGAATGTTCAATTTTGCTTTTGTTGATTCCGATAAATTATCAAATCCAATTGATTTGAAATAGTATAGCTCTACTCCATTTTCTTCGGCGCAAGTGATAGCTTCCTTTATTGCTGCTGCAGCCACTGACCATTTATTTGCATCATATTCTTGAGGAAATAAATGAATTCCCCGATTGTCTACCACGCTTGTATAGTTGCTGTTTCCATTAAACAGGGGGCTGGCAACCAATGTAAGGAGTTTAGCCTTTAAGGCAAGAGCAATTGGTTTTGTAATTCTCCCCATTTCTTCTGTCGTATTTTCAATTATTGTTGGCAAGATCGCTGCTGCTTCATCTAATAAATTTACAATGTATTCAGTTACTTCCTCTACAGTATTCCGGTAAATGGCTACTTCATCCACATCGGTTGAAACTGGTAAATTTTGGTCTACGATAGGAATTGGGCCATATTGACGAAAAAGGTAAAAATGATAATAAGCTTTTAGAAATTTTACTTCCGCTATCCATCGTTCTCTTTCCTCGTCATCGATATCACGAGGTAAATGGATATTCTCAAGAAAGATATTGCAATCGCGAATACCCGTCCAGAGATCAACACCTCCTCTCAATCCTTCCCATGTATTGATATAGGGTGAGTTGGCTGTTTGACCATCTCGTGCCATAAAATAAGCATATTGATTTGTACCTCCTTGTACGTAAGGCCATGTGAGTTCATCATTTAACATCCACATCTCATATCCGCCGAAGAAAGCAGGATTAGTACTTAAACTAGTATGATTGGGTAAATAAGAATAGCATGTGAATAAAAATTTCTCGGCATTGTATCTATTGGTAAATGCATTGTCAATTGTTGCTACGTTATCAGGAACGACATCTAAGTAATCGCTACAACTTATCGTTAATAAGGTTGAAAGCAAAAATATTTTATATGTTTTTTTCATTTTCATTTTTTTAGTTTAAAAATTAATATTCAGTCCGATGTTAATTACGCGCTGAAGTGGGTAGCCAAACCCATTACCTGCCATTTCAACATCCCAATCCTTAAAAGGACTGAGTACAAAAAGATTGGAGCCGCTCAGATAAAGACGGGCATTCTGAATGAAAATCTTATCTGTCCATCTCTTTGGGAAAGTATATCCCGTTTCCACTGTTTTCAATCGCAGAAAAGAACCATTCCGTAACCAATGAGTACTTTGTTGATTATTGTTTGTCATGGTATAATTGGATAATCGAGGCCAAAAAGCGTATACGTTACGGTTGTCTTCTGACCAATAGTCCTCTGCAATCATCTCTAGTAATGATTGATTATTTACAAAAGGAGTGATTGAACCTGGTGAGATAAAGAAAGACGAACGTCCTGATCCTTGAAAGAAAAATGAAAAGTCAAAATTCTTATAACCTAATGATGCTCCAAAACCGTAGACAATTTCTGGAGTCGTTGGAAAACCAATCGGAACCCGGTCATATGAATTAATAACTCCGTCTTTATTGATGTCTTTATATTTTATATCACCTGCATTGTAATCACCAAATTCTTGAAAAGGGGAATTCTCTACATCATATTCATCAATAAATAAACGTTCAGCTATCAAACCCCATGATTGTCCAATTTTCTGTCCTTCTCTTCTTATCCATGGAGTTGCTTCATAGGAGGGTTCTTCGTATACTAAATATTTCGCTGTTGCATAAGTGAAATTTCCCATAACTGTCGCCCAAAGATCATTATTGAAAAATTGTGAGTAATTTAATGAAAATTCAATGCCTTGTCCTGACACCTCCCCAATATTCGCTTGTGGAGATGCTTGTAGTCCCATTGTTGAAGGAATATAGGATCTCTCCTGTAAAATATTCGTTCTGTGTTCTCGAAAATAATCGCCTTGAATCTCAATTTTTTCGAACAAGGATAATTCTATGCCATAATTTTGTTTGTATGACTTCTCCCAAGTAATATAGGGGTCTGCATATCGCGAAATGGAAACCCCATTCTTACTATAATTACGTTCATTTCCAAATGTATACCCTCGACTGGAGTTGTTCATGTTCACTTCTGACAAATAAAAAAAACGATCGTCAGGATCTCCAATTTCATCATTTCCTACCAATCCATAGGATGCTTTTAGTTTCAACTTGGAGATTACCTTTTTAAGTGGTTCGAAGAAAATTTCATTTGATAGCAAATAGCCTGCAGCTATTGAAGGAAAGAACCCGAAACGATTCTTCTTACTGAATCTTTCAGACCCATTATATCCAAAATTCCATTCCAGAAAATAACGTGTATCAAAATCATATGTTAGACGTCCCGCTAATCCTAAGTTTCTGTAAGGTAAAGATAATTGTAGACTTCCCGAATTTCCCACTCGTTTCTCGTACGAGGTCAATACAAAAAGTGCATTTAGGTTATGTAATTCTTGAACTGTTGTGGCGTATTGCATTGCACCTTCAAAATAAGTCGTACTGTAAACACTTTTCTCCCCTTCGCTATAAGTTAGGTATTCTGTTCCGGAAGCTTCATTCAATGGTGTTAAAAAATATTTATCAGTGCTCTTATTGTAGAAACCCATTGAGTAAAAATAAGGATTATAATAACGAGCTACATCAAAATAAGAATAACGGGTTGTATTAAACATCCCTCTCAAAGACAATCCTTTCAGTAAAAAATTCAAATCTTGCTTTAGTTCTAACTGTGCCAATACCAGTGTTTTGTTGTATTCTTTATAACCCTTGACCATGTCGGCATAAGGATTAATATAATTACCTGATCCATAGTTTCCAAAGAGAATATGTGTTGTGTAAATATTAGCATCATCTGGTTCAAAATATGCAGGAAATAAAACTGGATTAGTCTTCAATACCGAATTATAAACTGCTGTTCCTCCGTCAATTGGACCGGTATAATCGTCAAAAGTTCCATGTAATCTGAAAACGACTTCAGTTGAGGGCGTAACATTAATGTTCATATTTCCTCGTAGCAAATATTTCGTTAAATTGATGTTACTGTTGAAATTGTTCCGTTTGTCCACTTTCAATATGCCGTTGTCTTGATTCATGGATGCTGCAATATAATAGCGTGCAATATTCCCTCCTCCGCTAATATTCATATTCACACGTTGATTATTAGTATAATCTTTGAATAACATTTCCTGCCAATCATTAAAAGGATATACATAGGGATTACCCGTTCCTGTTTTGGCAATCTTCTCATCCGAATAAATTAGCGCTCCCAACGGATCACGTGTTTTAACCGCCTCGTTGTGCAAATTCATAAACAATTGTGGATCCTTTACCAGTTTTATGGTGCTTACGGGCTCAGACAAGCTATTCTCTATTCTGATGGATAACTTTGCTTTTCCCTCTGCTCCTTCTTTTGTTTTCACCATTATCACACCGTTTGCTCCTCTAGCCCCATACAAAGCTGTAGCGCTGGCATCTTTTAATATTGAAAAGCTTTCAATATCATCTGTATTAAGTCGTGCAAGATCGTTTGATGTCAATTCTACACCATCTATCAAGATTAATGGATCTTTCTTGCCAGCTCCAAACGACGTAACGCCTCGGATAAAAAAGGATGCATTATCCTCTCCTGGTTCACCACTTCGTTGATAGGATATAACACCGGCTAAGCGACCGGCAAAAGCTGTGGTCAAGTTGCTACTTGGAACTTGAAGTTCATCGGGCGCAATTGTCGATATGGATGAGACTACACTTTCTTTTTTTTGTTTTGCAAATGCAACAACAGTAAGTTCTTCGAGTTCTTTTCCTTTGTCTCTTAGTATAATATTTAACTCTTGATCATCAACTACTGTAATTATCTGATCTTCCATCCCCAAAAAGGATACCAATAATTTATCCCCGCGAGAGACTATAATTGAAAACGTTCCGTCCAAATCCGTTACTACTCCCCGGGTGCTTCCTACTAATACTAAGCTTGCCCCTGGCAATGGGCCTCCTTGTTCGTCGGAGACTTTGCCTTTTAGTGTGAAATCATCTTTCTGTTTATTAACGACAAACGAATTTTTCATATTGGCCACTTCTCCGGAATAACCAGAAAAGGATATGAATAGAAAGCATATTATCAATATTAATTTGTTGTCAACGTGTAAAGAATATAAATTTGTCATAACTTATTCATGGTTTTTAATTCAATTATTTCAAAAACAAGCATTGTTTTCACTTTTACTGCTTGGGAAAATAAGGGATACTTACTTAAATAAACATAATATTCGTGATATTGTACTCAGCGGACAAACATTGTTAAAGGTATTTTAGCCAGATAGATGGAAGCTAATGATGTTAGGTGAGAAGAATAATAGCTGACCCACAATTGATCTCTTTCGATAACAAACCCAGGATAACTGGTGTCGCCTCCCGATGGTAGCACATATGCTTCTTGAAACTTTTCTGTACCGTTACCTGTCAACAGAACAGTTTTTGCAAACGATGTATAATGAGATCGTGTCCCCATCACGACTAAACTATCGTTTACATGTATGAAATCTGGTCCACCAAGCCGAATATCCATCTTTTTCCACGTCCAGGCAGTATATGGAAAACGACTTTTCCCCAAATATCCCATTTGGTCGCCAGTCTCTCTCCTGACCATCATAATCATATCACCAACAGAATCAAAACGTACGGTCGCTTCATTAGGAAAATCAGGGATATCAAGTTTGGTTACCAGGTCGTAGTTAATGCCGTCTTCTGTTGAGAGCAAGCTCAAGCAAGCATCTCTGTTTGCGGTCATCGAGTACATAGCTGTATAGCCAACGTCGTTATGCCATGTTACCCTCCAGATCCAATCCATTCCATTGCCTGCATTATTGCGGATCTTAACCGG
>JAQWBH010000020.1 GCA_028707405.1 Parabacteroides sp.
GCCTATCGTTATTCGTGTGGAAGCAGATAGGAGAGGAAAAAAAATTCCAAAACAACTTTTGAAATAATGGATAGAAAATTCTAAACAGTTTTAAAATAAAACTGACATTTTGACGTTTCTAAACAATATATACTGATGTGACAATGCGACAAAGATGGATGATATGGTTAATGTTTGGTTGACTTTTTGTCCCATAATGTGATGCTTTTGCATTCTGGTATACTGTTTGTGATATCACTATTGTGAATAGAGAACTAAATTGAATATATATGATGAAAGGTATTGTACTGGCTGGTGGTTCCGGCACTCGTTTGTATCCCATAACCAAAGGTGTATCGAAACAATTGCTGCCGATATATGACAAACCGATGGTTTATTATCCCATCTCTGTTCTTATGCTGGCAGGCATAAGGGATATTTTATTGATTTCGACTCCGCAGGATCTGCCAAGTTTTGAAAGACTTCTGGGGGACGGATCTGATTATGGCATTCGTTTGCAGTATGCCGAACAACCTTCTCCCGACGGATTGGCGCAGGCATTTTTGATAGGCGAACGATTCATCGGTAATGATTCAGTGTGTTTGGTGCTAGGCGATAATATATTCTATGGTCAAAGCTTTACTACCATGTTACGGAAGGCGGTAGCCAATGCTGAAAAGAATAAAGCGACAGTTTTCGGATATTATGTGAATGATCCGGAGCGTTATGGCGTGGCTGAATTTGATGAAAACGGAAATGTGTTGAGCATAGAAGAGAAGCCGCAGCATCCAAAATCAAATTATGCCGTTGTCGGATTGTATTTTTATCCGAATAAAGTAGTAGACGTCGCCAAGCAAGTTAAGCCTTCGGCTCGGGGCGAATTGGAAATCACGTCGGTGAATCAGGTTTTTATGAATGCCGGAGAATTGAAAGCACAATTGCTCGGTCGTGGTTTTGCCTGGCTGGATACGGGTACACATGATTCTTTAGCTGAGGCTTCGACTTTTGTTGAAGTAATAGAAAAGAGACAGGGATTAAAGGTCGCTTGCCTGGAGGAAATAGCTTTACATCAAGGTTGGATCAGTGTTGAGAAGTTAAAGTCGGTGGCATTGCCTATGGCTAAAAATCAATATGGTCATTATTTGTTGGCATTGGCTTCTTCAATAAAAAAGTGAGTGAGGTATAATATGATGAATAAGGATAGTAAAATATTTGTAGCAGGACACCGGGGATTGGTTGGATCAGCCATCTTGAAGAATCTGCAGAGCAAAGGATACTCGAATTTTGTGCTTAGGTCGCATTCCGAGTTGGATTTAACTGATCAAGGAAAGGTAAATGACTTTTTTGAAGCAGAGAAGCCGGAGTATGTCTTCCTTGCAGCAGCCTATGTGGGTGGTATTATGGCAAACAGTCTTTATCGTGCAGATTTCATATATCGAAACCTGATGATTCAGAATAATGTGATTCATGCATCATATGTTAATAATGTAAGCAAACTTCTCTTTTTGGGGAGCACCTGCATATATCCGGGTAACGCTCCACAGCCTATGCGTGAAGATTGTTTGCTTACTTCTCCGCTGGAATATACAAATGAGCCTTACGCTATTGCGAAAATCGCAGGTATAAAAATGTGTGAAAGCTTTAATTTTCAGTATGGTACAAATTATATTGCTGTGATGCCTACAAATTTGTATGGCCCTAATGACAATTTCAATTTGGAAACATCGCATGTTTTACCTGCAATGCTTAGAAAAATTCATTTGGCTAAATGTTTGCAGACCGGATCATGGGATGCTTTGCGTAAAGACATGAATTCTCGCCCTATAGAAGGAATTTCAGGCCTGGCCGATCCGAAAATAATTTTGTCGGTTCTCAACAAATATGGTATTCATGCAGGGAAAGTAGAACTTTGGGGCACGGGTTCGCCATTGCGGGAATTTCTTTGGAGTGAAGATATGGCTGATGCTTGCGTATATCTTATGGAACGGGTTGATTATCCTGATTTATGCCCTGACGGCAAGGAGATCCGCAATACTCATATTAATATAGGTACGGGAAAAGAATTATCAATTAAGGAGCTGGCTGATTTAATTAGCATAAAAGAAGAATTCAAGGGCAGGATCGCTTTTGATTCTTCTAAACCCGATGGAACGGTGCGCAAACTTACGGATGTAACTAAGTTGCATTCTTTAGGCTGGCATCATTCAATAGATATTGAAGAAGGAATAGAAAAACTATATAAGTGGTATCTCGAAAATGAATAATTTATGGGAAAAGTTGCATTAATAACAGGAATTACAGGACAAGATGGGGCCTATTTGGCCGAGTTCTTAATAAAAAAAGGATATACCGTTCATGGATTGAAACGCCGTTCGTCAATGTTTAATACGGCGAGGATAGACCATTTGTATCAGGATCCTCATGAGGCAAATCGTAATTTTATTTTGCATTATGGAGACTTGACGGATAGCTTGAACTTGACCCGAATTATCGGAGAGATACAACCGGATGAAATCTATAATTTGGCAGCAATGAGCCATGTGAAGGTGAGTTTTGATACACCTGAATATACGGCAAATGCGGATGGTTTAGGTGTGCTTCGTATTCTTGAAGCGGTTCGTTTATTGAATCTGGTTTCTAAAACGCGTATATATCAGGCCTCCACTTCAGAGTTATATGGACTGGTTCAAAGCGTTCCTCAAAATGAATCGACACCGTTTTATCCGCGGAGTCCGTATGCTGTGGCAAAATTGTACGGATATTGGATTACGGTCAACTACCGTGAGGCTTATCATATGCACGCTTCTAATGGTATTTTGTTTAATCATGAATCGCCATTGAGGGGAGAAACTTTTGTCACTCGGAAAGTGACAAGAGCCATTGCTCGGATTGCATTGGGTATACAGCAGAAGATGTTCATGGGTAATTTGTCGGCGAAACGTGATTGGGGTCATGCAAAAGATTATGTAAGAGCCATGTACCTCATTCTTCAACAAGAAGAACCTTCCGATTACGTGATTGCTACAGGTATTACAACTACGATTCGTGATTTTATTCAGATGGCTTTTCACGAAATTGGCGCCGAGGTTGTTTTTAAAGGCAAAAATGTTAAAGAAGTTGCTATATTAAACAATATTGACGAATCTGTGTTCTGTAATAAAATAGGAGAAATTTATCTTCCTAATTTTAAGAAATTGACAGGAAAAGAGCTGGTAGGTGTGGATCCGCAATATTTCCGCCCAACTGAGGTAGAATTATTATTGGGAGACGCCACAAAGGCTTGTAATCAATTAGGATGGAAACCTGAATATGACTTGCTGTCGTTAGTAAGTGATATGATGCAAAGTGATATAAAATTAATGAAAAAAGAGCTATATCTGAAGGAAGGAGGCTATAAGATTTTGAACTATTTTGAATGAATGGGAAAACTATTCTATTTATTGTTTGTTGTAATGGAAATTTTTATTAATTTTGTAATGATTTACAAGAAAAAAAATAGATAATTGATTGTTTAACTTAAAAGTTGACGAAGATGAAGACTAAAGTATTAGTTTTAAGTTTGTTGTCAAGCTTTGTTATCTCAACTGCATTTGCACAAGAGTTTAAACCGCAAATCGGTTTTAGCAACGAAGCTGGCTACAAAACGAATTTTAAAAAAAACAAAGCTGGTGATAACTGGTTTATTTCTATCTCTGGTGGCGTAAGCACTTTATATGGAGATTACAATCGTGATGCTAAATTTACGAATCGTTTGAATTTTGCTCCTCAGTTTTCTTTTGGTAAATGGTTTAATCCATATTTGGCATTTCGTGTGCAATTGAATGGGGGCGCGCTTCATGGATTTGAGAAAGATGCTTCTTTTATGGAGCACAACCATTACGCTGCAGCTCATGCAGATTTGTTATGGGATGTTACAAATTTCTGGGCACCTTATAATGAAAACAAAGTATTTCATTTGATTCCCTGGGTAGGTATGGGTTATGCACAGCGTTTCAAAAACCCGGACGGCAACACGAGCCCTATTCTTAATAGTGTTGCAATCAGAACAGAATCTCCGACGTTGAATGCCGGTATTTTAACCGCTTTCCGTTTGAGTAAGCGTGTTGATTTGAATGTTGAATATCAGGCATCATTATTGAATGAACAGTTCAACCGTATTTTCTATCATCATCTGACCGATGCTGTAGCACAGTTGAGCGCAGGTTTTACATTCAAACTGGGTAAGACTAATTTTGAGGTTCTTCAACCAATGGATTACAATCTGTTGAATGATTTGAATAACCAAATCAATTCTTTGCGTGCACAAAACAATGAGTTGAGCAAACGTCCTGAATCTTGTCCGGAATGTAAACAGGTAGAGGCAGCTCCGGCTGTAATTGTTAACAACTATGCTGAGAACGTAGTATTTTTCCGCCTGAATAGTTCTAAGATTGACAAGAACCAGCAGATTAATGTTTACAACACGGCTGAGTTTGTTAAGCATAATAACGTTCCTGTAAAGGTTATTGGATATGCTGACAAGAAAACAGGTAAAGCTGCTTACAATTTGAAATTGTCTGAAAAACGTGCCAAGACTGTGGCAAAAGAACTGCAGGCAAAGTATGGTATTCCTTCAGATCAGATTACAGTTGAATGGAAGGGCTGTGATGAACAACCGTATTCAATCAACAATTGGAATCGTGTAGTAATTATGACTGCTAACAGCAATAAGTAATCAAAAGTAAATCATAAAGAAGGCGACACATTTTATTGTCGCCTTTTTTTGTCTTCAATAATAATGTTTATTTTTGCAGGAAGTTTAAAGAATGGCTATGGAATTGAATAAAAAAGAAGGGTTTTTCATTCAGTGGTTGATTGGAATAGGAGATTTGGTTGTGTTGAATCTTCTATTCTTTGTTGTGTATCATGAGTTGGGTAGCTATTACACATCTGCTATTGCATCTAATATTCGTGAGGTAGTATTGCTTTTGAACTTTTGCTATTTCTTTTCTCTCTATTTTGTTCCTTTTCAGGTTCATCTGGCTATTGTGTATATTGATAAGATTGTGCAAAGAGCTTTTGTGCTGGTCACATTCATGATGTTCCTGTTTGCTACATGTTTGATTTTTTTGAACGTTGGAGATGTCTTGGCTACGTTTCTGGTTGTCTATTATCTTTCTGCCGTTGTTGTATTCTCGTTATGGCGCGTGATCGTCAGGATGACATTGAAAATGTATCGTCGAAAAGGATACAATTTTAAAAGAGTAATTATTGTTGGCGCCGGAAAGAACGGGATGGAACTCTATCGGTTGATGAAGAATGATTTATCGTATGGTTTTAATATTTTGGGTTTTTTTGATGATAACATAACGCTGAAGTCTGTTCTTCCTAATTATCTGGGGATGACTCATCAGGTAGAGGACTATGTACTGGCAAATGATGTTGATGAGATATATTGTACATTACCCGGAACCAATGATGAAAAGATTTTGCGGTTAATGAATTTTTCGGAAAAACACATGATCCGCTTCTTCATCGTGCCTGAATTCTATCGCAACATTAAGAAAAGCCTTGTGATGGAAATGATAGAAACCATGCCGGTATTAACCGTACGCCGAGAACCGTTGCAGGCTGTTTATAATAGAGTTTTGAAACGCTCTTTTGATATTCTCTTCTCTTCGATCGTTTTGGTAACGATTTATCCAATCATGTATACGGTCATTGGTCTGATGATTAAACTAACGTCGCCGGGTCCTATATTATTCAGACAAATGCGTACCGGATTATATGGTAAAAATTTTAAATGCTATAAGTTCAGAACCATGCGCGTGAATGCCGAAGCAGATTTGATTCAGGCAGCAAGGAATGATCCTCGTAAAACAAGTATTGGTGATTTTCTTCGCAGAACGAATCTGGACGAATTTCCTCAGTTTATTAATGTCTTTTTGGGAGATATGTCAGTTGTCGGGCCGCGTCCTCACATGCTTAAACACACGGAACAATATTCGGCGTTGATCGATAAGTATATGATTCGCCACTTGGTTAAACCGGGTATTACCGGTTGGGCGCAAGTAACCGGCTATAGGGGCGAGACACGAACAATAGAACAGATGGAAGGACGTGTAAAAAGAGATGTATGGTATATCGAAAACTGGTCGTTTTTCCTTGACTTGAAAATTATTGTTGTCACAGTGATGAATATGTTTAAGGGTGAAAAGAATGCTTATTAAGAGTCAAACGAGCAATTTTTTGTGAATAATGAAAGTCGGTAGGTGAAATTGTGCTATCTTTGTGCCAATGGGAAGAATATTAGCAATTGATTATGGTCTGAAGCGCACTGGATTAGCTGTTACAGATACTTTGCAGATGATTGCAAATGGTTTGGCAACCGTCCCTACGACTGAGTTGTTAGCATATCTTTCGACATATATCATAAAGGAAAACGTTGAAACAATCGTAATAGGGCTTCCCAAGCAAATGAATAATCAGCCTTCTGAAAGTATGAAATACATAGATGCTTTTGCGGCTGTACTTAAAAAAAACTTTTTAAACATCAAGATTGCATTTTATGACGAACGATTTACTTCTGTTTTAGCTCATAAGGCAATGCTGGATGGAGGATTAAAAAAAAAGAAAAGACAAAATAAAGAATTAGTAGATGAAATAAGTGCAGTAATTATACTGCAATCGTATCTGGAAAATATAAAATATCAAAAGTTATGATTTTACCTATATATTTATATGGACAACCTGTGCTACGTAAGCACACAGAATTGGTACAAAAGGATTATCCGGGATTGAAAGAATTGATAGCAAACATGTTTGAAACCATGTATAAAGCCGAAGGTGTTGGTTTAGCCGCACCTCAAGTAGGACTTTCTTTGAGACTTTTAGTGTTGGATGCAGACGTGATGGGTGACGATTATCCTGAATGTAAAGGATTTAAAAGAGCTATGGTTAATCCTGAAATGTTGGAAATGAGTGAAGAACAGCTGGCTGAAGAAGAAGGATGCCTTAGCCTTCCTGGCATTCATGAAAAGGTTCTACGTGCAAAAAAAATTAGAATAAAATATATGGATGAGAATCTGGAAATTCATGAAGAGGAAGCCGAGGGTTTTGCCGCTCGGGTAGTTCAACATGAATACGAACATTTGGAAGGGCATGTTTTCATTGATCATATTTCAGCTATACGCCGTCAATTAGATAAAAGCAAACTTAATAATATTATAAAGGGAAGAATGCGTTGTTCGTATAGAACAAAAGCAATTTGATAAATAATAATTTATAAACGGTTATGGTAGATTTAAGTGAGAAAATTAAAGAACTTAGAACAAAAAAAGCAACTGTCGAATTAGGTGGTGGACAAGCTGCAATTGAAAAACAAAAATCTATTGGGAAGATGACTGCCAGAGAACGTATCTTATCTTTGTTAGATAAAGATTCTTTTCAAGAATATGATTTATTCGTAAAACATGACGGTCGTGATTTCGGAATGGATAAAAAAGACTTCGCCGGTGACGGTGTCGTTGCTGGGACAGGAACCATACAAGGAAAGCCTATCTGTATTTATGCTCAAGACTTCACGGTTGCTGGTGGTTCTTTAGGGTTACATCATGCGCGTAAGATTACTAAAGTGATGGATCTTGCTTTGAAAATGAAATGCCCGGTTATTGGAATTAACGATTCCGGTGGTGCCCGTATTCAGGAGGGTGTGGGCGCTTTAGGTGGCTATGGTGAAATATTTTATCGTAATACTCTTTCATCGGGTGTTATTCCACAACTTTCTTTGATATTAGGTCCTTGTGCAGGTGGAGCGGTCTATTCACCGGCATTGACTGATTTTGTATTCGTTGTTGATAAAATTTCGAAGATGTTTATTACCGGACCGAATGTGATAAAAACGGTGTTAGGTGAAGATATCTCGATGGAAGATTTGGGTGGCGCTCGCGTGCATGCAGAAATTACAGGTAATGCCCATTTCTTTGCGATGAGCGAACAAGATTGTTTCGCTCAGGTACGCCGCTTGCTGGATTTTATTCCATGGAATAACGCCGAGCCGGCAAAAGTAGTTTCATCTAAAGAACCTTCAACGGAATTGGATATTGAACAGGTTATTCCTTCAGATCCGAAGCAACCATATGATGTCCGTGATGTTATTAAATGTATAGCTGATGATTCCGATTTCTTGGAAGTTCAAGGCATGTGGGCTGCCAATATTGTTATTGGATTTGGTCGGATGGACGGTAAAACAATAGGTTTTATCGCTAATCAACCTATGGTTCTGGCTGGCGTTCTTGATTGCGATAGTGCAGATAAAGTGGCTCGGTTTATCCGTTTCTGCGATGCTTTCAATATACCTCTTGTTACTTTGGAAGATATGCCGGGTTATTTACCGGGGGTTGATCAGGAACATGCCGGTGTAATACGTCATGGTGCTAAAGTTTTGTATGCATACTCGGAAGCTACCGTTCCTAAGATTACGATTATCTTGCGTAAAGCATATGGAGGAGGTTATATAGCTATGAACTCTCGACATCTTGGTGCTGACTTTGTCTTTGCATGGCCAACAGCTGAAATTGCAGTTATGGGTCCGGAGGGCGCAGCTAATATTATTTTCGGAAAGGAAATCAAAGAAGCCGAAGATCCTGCGGCTATGCGTCAGGAGAAGGTTAAAGAATATATTGATAAGTTTGCTAATCCTTATGTCGCAGCAGCCAAGGGGTTTGTTGATGCGATTATTGAACCTAAAGACACTCGCGCAGAATTATTGCATGCATTAAAGATATCAGCGTTAAAGGAAGAGCATAGACCTGCCAAGAAACATGGTTTGCCTCCATTTTAATTGTCAGAAATATGGAAAATGTAAATAATGAATTTGTGGATTTTGTGATGGCTGATGGCGATTACAAAACAAAGTTGACACAAAAATATAATCAACGGACAAAGTGGAGTAAACCTGTCGAAGGAGAGGTTTTGGCTCATTTGCCGGGGACGATTATAGAAGTAAAGGTTAAAGAGGGCGACCATGTGAAAGCGGGTCAGCTTCTTCTTATTCATCAAGCTATGAAGATGTATAATCGCATAGTTGCTCCGATAGAAGGAATTGTTGCCTCTGTTGATGTTAAATCGGGAGATAATATTCCTAAGGACTATTTGATGATTAAAATTAAACCGGAATAAGATTAATTCTTTATTTTTGTCTGTCAAATAAGGCTCAGTCAAAAAGATGAAAAAGGCAATACTTTTTATATTATTTCAAATATATTCATTTTCGCTATTTGCACAGATTAATACTGATCGTGTACTTGCAATAGGACGTAATGCTCTTTATTTTGAAGATTATGTTCTATCAATACAGTATTTCAACCAAGTAATCAAGTCGAAACCCTGGTTGGCTGAGCCTTATTTTTATCGTGCAGTAGCGAAAATCAATTTGGATGATTATAAAGGAGCAGAAGAAGATTGTTCTTTGTGTCTTGGACATAATCCGTTTCTAGTTCAGGCATATTATGCGCGAGGTATTGCGAGGCAGAGTCAGGAAAAATATAAAGAAGCCATAGCTGACTATGATAAGGGTTTGGAGTTTAGGCCTGAAGATCAACAGATGTTGAGCAATAAGGCTGTAGCTTGTATACAAAGTAAGGATTATAGAGGCGCCGAAAAGGTGTTTGATGTAATCATGAAGCTCTATTCCAAAGATTCGAAGAACTATATGACGCGAGGGGCGATGTATGCTGAAGAAGGCGATACGATCAAAGCTCTTGCTGATTATTCAAAAGCAATCACCTTGGATCCGTATTATGCTCCTACGTATGGGAACAGAGCACTTCTGCTATATGACAAGCATGATTTGAAAGGAGCTTTAGCCGATTTGAATGAAGCTATTCGTTTGAACACGCGTGAGAGCGGTTATTTCATAAATCGCGGACTTGTACGTTATCAGATGAATGATTTGCGGGGCGCTATGGAAGATTATGATCAAGTAATAAATATAGATAGTCATAATCAGATTGCTCGTTTTAATAGAGCATTACTTCGTTCGCAAGTGGGCGATGATAACAGAGCTATTGAAGATTTTGATGTGGTAATCGAGCAAGAACCTGATAATTATATAGCTTACTATAATCGTGCATTGTTGCGTTTTGGAACAGGAAACTATAAAGGATCAATCGGTGATTTTGATAAGGTACTGGCTCAATACCCTAATTTTATTTCCGGTTATTACAGTCGATCAGAGGCTAAGCGAAAGATGCATGATAATGTAGGGGCTGATCGTGATTATTGGAAGGCTTTCGAGATGGAGCAGAAGTTGAGAAAAGGCAAAACACTATCCAGTGCAAATGCTACAGCTTCTGCAGGAAAGAATACCACAACCGTTGATTCACCGGATGTTGCATCAAGTGATAGTAATACGCGTGAAAAATCGGATAAGAGTATTGAAAAATTTAATCGTCTGGTTGTATACGACAAGGACGAAGAACGCAAGAGTAAATACCAGAACGAATTTCGCGGACGCGTACAAGATAGGAATGTGCGTGTAGATCTTGAGTCTCAGTTTATTTTGACTTATTATGAAAAGATAGATCCAATCAAGGAACTTGTGTACTATGATAAGTCCGTCGAAGATTATAATGCCCGTATGCTGTTAAGTCATAAACTTCGTATTACAAATCAGGAAGCGGCCTTAACGGAAGACCAAGTATCGCAGCATTTTACTTCAATAAATGAACTTTCGGCAAAGATAGACAAACAGCCGAATAATGCAGATTTCTATTTCGCCCGTGGTTTGGATTATATGCTGGTACAGGATTTTACAGAAGCAATAAAAGATTATTCGAAGGCTATTGAAATAAATCCGAATTTCACGATGGCCTATTTTAATCGCGCCGTAGTACGTTATAAACAATTGGATTATAACTTGTCGCAAACAGCTGCGGCGGATGAAAATGCCATGTCAGCCGGAATGAGTCTGAATTTTGAGAAGGGAACAGCTATTTCAAATAAGGCTGTTTCTTCAGATCCGATCACAGCCCAACTTAAAGATAATAAAAGGGCTTATGAGCATGAATTGATTACCCATGACTATGATATGGTAATTAAGCTGAATTCGGGTTTTGTGTATGCTTATTTCAACAGAGCTAACTTGCGTTGTGTTCAACGTGATTTCCGTGCGGCTATATCGGATTACAATGACGCCATAGAACGAGACCCTGAATTTGCTGAGGCTTATTTTAACCGTGGTCTTGCTTATTTGTCGCAAGGAGATGCCAATAAAGGTATAGCTGATTTGAGTAAGGCAGGAGAGCTGGGTATTGTAAATGCCTACAGTATTATCAAGCGTATGACTAGCAATTAAGTAGAATGTGTATCTTTTTGAGAAAAATCTCATTAGATATAAAAAAGAATGCTAAATTTGCAGTTTATATTAATAAGAATTTATAGTGTATAGATTATGATAAAGATTACATTTCCAGACAATTCTGTAAAGGAATATGCCGAAGGAACAAGTGCAATGCAAATTGCAGAAAATATTAGTCCCCGTTTAGCTAAAGAAGTTTTGGCAGCAGGAGTTAATGGCGAAATATGGGATTTGACTCGTCCGATTAATGAAGATGCTTTTCTGAAACTCTACAAATGGGAAGATGATGAAGGGAAGCACGCTTTTTGGCATTCAGGAGCTCACCTGATGGCTGAAGCTTTGCAAGAGCTATATCCTGGTATCAAGTTTGGTATCGGTCCGGCTATTGAAAACGGTTTTTATTATGATGTAGATCCGGGAGATATTGTTATCAAGGAAAGTGATTTTCCTGCTATTGAAGCCAAAATGTTGGAGTTTGTAGCGAAGAAAGAGGAAATTAAGCGTCAGAATATTACAAAAGCTGAAGCCTTGAAGATGTTTGGCGATAGGGGAGAAGTTTATAAGACTGAACTTATCAGCGAGTTAGCTGAAGGAACAATTACTACATATTCACAAGGGGCATTTACGGATCTTTGCCGGGGTCCTCATTTACCGGATACTTCATATCTGAAGGCAGTCAAAGTAACCAGTGTGGCTGGTGCTTATTGGCGCGGCGATGAGAAACGTAAGCAGTTGGTTCGCTTATATGGCATAGCTTTTCCGAAGAAGAAGATGCTTGACGACTACTTAGTTATGCTTGAAGAAGCAAAGAAACGCGACCACCGTAAGATCGGTAAGGAATTGGAATTGTTTACATTTTCTTCGGCTGTAGGTGCGGGACTTCCGTTGTGGTTGCCTCGCGGAACGCAATTGCGCCTAAAATTGGAAGATTTCTTAAAACGTATCCAAAAGCGCTATGGCTATTTGCAAGTAATGACACCGCATATTGGAAGCAAGCAATTATATGTTACTTCAGGGCATTATGCTAAATATGGCAAAGACTCATTTCAGCCGATTCATACACCTCAGGAAGGTGAAGAGTTCTTGCTAAAACCAATGAACTGCCCTCACCATTGTGAGATTTATAAGGCTTTTCCTCGTTCTTATAAAGATCTGCCTTTGCGTTTTGCTGAATTCGGTACGGTATATCGTTATGAACAGAGCGGCGAATTGCACGGATTGACAAGAGTACGAGGTTTTACGCAGGATGATGCACATTTATTTTGTCGCCCTGATCAGTTGAAAGGCGAGTTCTTGAAGGTAATGGATATTATATTTATCATCTTTAAAGCATTGAATTTTGAGAATTTTGAAGCACAGATTTCATTGCGTGATAAAGTAAACAGAGATAAATATATTGGATCGGATGAGAATTGGGAAAAGGCTGAAAGTGCTATCATTGAAGCTTGTCAGGAGAAAGGGTTGAAGGCGAAGATTGAATATGGTGAAGCTGCATTCTATGGTCCTAAACTTGATTTTATGGTTAAGGATGCCATAGGTCGTCGCTGGCAGTTGGGCACTATTCAGGTAGATTATAATTTGCCTGAACGTTTTGAACTTGAATATACGGGTGAAGACAATAAAAAGCATCGTCCGGTCATGATTCATCGTGCTCCGTTCGGTTCAATGGAACGCTTTGTTGCTTTACTTATCGAACAGACCGCAGGAAAGTTCCCGTTGTGGCTCGCTCCTGATCAGGTGTCTGTTTTGCCTATCAGCGAGAAATTCAACGATTATGCGCATCAGGTTGCCGATATGCTTACCGAAGAAGACTTGAATGTGGTTGTCGATGATCGTAATGAGAAGATTGGTCGTAAAATCCGTGATACAGAGCTGAAAAGAATTCCTTACATGTTGATTGTAGGGGAGAAAGAATTAGAAAATAATGAAGTTTCTGTAAGAAAACAGGGCGAAGGTGATAAAGGTTCGATGAAAATTACTACCTTTGCAGCGCTTTTGAAAAGCGAGATAGATGAACAAATGAATAGTTGGAAAAATAAATAATAAAAAAATAACTAATAACGAGGAGAATATATCTTTTTGAATGAAGAATGACAGTCTGAAAGAACAGTATAGAATTAACGAACGGATACACGTTCGCGAAGTTCGTTTAGTAGGTGATAATGTAGAACAGGGAGTATATCCAATCTCTCAGGCGTTGAAAATTGCAGAAGAGCAAGGTGCCGACCTGGTTGAGATTTCACCGAATGCTGCGCCCCCCGTTTGTAGAGTAATAGAATATCAGAAGTTCCTCTATCAACAAAAGAAAAAGCAAAAAGAACAGAAGGCTAAGTCTGTCAAGGTTGTTGTGAAAGAAATCCGTTTCGGACCACAGACCGATGATCATGATTATGACTTTAAGTTGCGGCATGCTAAAGGATTTTTGGAAGAAGGTTCTAAAGTGAAAGCGTATGTGTTTTTTAAAGGTCGTTCTATTTTGTTTAAAGAACAAGGAGAAGTCCTTTTGCTACGCTTTGCTAATGATTTGGAAGACTATGGTAAGGTTGAAATGATGCCTGTATTGGAAGGAAAGAGGATGACTATCATGCTCTCACCGAAAAAGAGTTCAAGTACTTTAACTGTATCCAAACAAACAGCAAAGAAAACTTTAGATACTGAGAAAAAAGTAGAAACAGAAGAATAAGAAAATAGTGGTGCCTCATAAAGAGGCGTAATGTTTAATAATTAAAATAATTGGAAAATGCCTAAGATGAAGACTAATTCCGGTTCAAAAAAGAGGTTCGCCCTTACCGGAACAGGTAAAATCAAGAGAAAACATGCTTACAAAAGTCACATTCTAACGAAGAAGACTAAGAAGAGAAAGAGAAACTTAACTTATTTCTCGATTGTCGACAAATCTAATAACAGTAGTGTTAAACAGTTATTAGGTATGAAGTAATCACTTTTATTAAGCGAGTTTTTTTATAAGATTTTTATTAACCGAATGTTTTTAGCAAGCAAAGTTCATCTTTATGATGGCGCTAACATTCAAAACAGATTAGAATTATGCCTAGATCAGTAAATCATGTTGCTTCAAGAGCAAAGAGAAAAGAAATTTTAAAACTTACGCGTGGTTATTATGGAGCACGCAAAAATGTTTGGACCGTTGCAAAGAACACTTGGGAAAAAGGTTTGACATATGCTTTCCGCGATCGTCGCAATAAGAAGCGTAATTTCCGTGCATTGTGGATTCAGCGTATTAATGCTGCTGCACGCTTGGAAGGTTTCTCATATTCCCGTTTGATGGGAGCTTTGCATTCAGCCGGTGTTGAAATCAATCGCAAGGTTCTTGCAGATTTGGCTGTCAACCATCCTGAGGCTTTCAAAGCTATTGTTGAGAAAGTTAAATAAATGATTTTCATGAAGCTATAAAAGAGCCCTTTAGCGGGGCTCTTTTTTTACGAAAATATTTGGATTTCTCAAAACATCCTATTATCTTTGTATCATAAGACATTGAATGAGTTAAGCCGCACCTTATAGATTGGGAAACTCATCAATTTAGTTTTAATTCCGAGACAAAGCTTTTGTCATTAATGGCGGGCCGCGCCCTTCGGGGTATGCATTGCACAGCGGATTACAAAGATGGCGAAGCGCTCAAATCCTGTCATACGGAGTTTGTTCATATCATGGTGCGGCTTTCTTTAAATATAAGAGGGAAATTCTGATAAGGATTTCCCTTTTTACATATAAAAAAACTGTTTTGAATTCCTTTGACCTCTTTCTGACGGATTTCTCGGATTCGTTTCTCGATTTAGCCGTTTTTAAATAAAATCTTATTTGCGAGAGCTTGAAAATAAATAGCAGATAATAAAGAGTTTTGACAGCAGAGGCAATCAATTCAATGTTTTATTGCTATATTTGCAGTCATAAATTCGAGTTTGATAAGATTTAAGATATTATATTATTATGTACAGAACAAGAACTTGTGGCGATTTGCGCCACGCTGATGAAGGCTTAGTTGTAACATTGGCAGGTTGGGTACAGCGTATTCGCAAATTGGGTGGAATGACATTTGTTGATATTCGTGACCGCTATGGCATTACGCAATTGGTCTTTGATGAGAAAGACAATGCAGCTCTTTGTGAGAAAGCAAACAAGTTGGGACGTGAGTATGTGATACAGGCTAGAGGTACTGTACGTGAACGTTCGAGCAAAAATGCCAACCTTCCTACCGGAGATATTGAAATTTTAGTATCAGAACTGAATATATTGAATTCATCATTGACGCCGCCATTTACTATAGAAGATGAGAGCGACGGCGGCGATGATTTGCGGATGAAGTATCGTTATCTGGATTTGCGCCGTACGGTTGTACGCAAAAATTTGGAACTTCGCCACAGAATGGCATTCGAAATTCGTAACTATTTAAATGATCTCGGGTTTTTGGAAGTTGAAACGCCTGTATTGGTTAATTCAACACCTGAAGGTGCACGCGATTTTGTTGTACCTTCCCGTATGAATCCGGGGCAATTCTATGCTTTGCCTCAATCGCCGCAGACGTTGAAGCAACTTTTGATGGTTTCGGGTTTTGATCGCTACTTTCAAATAGTAAAGTGTTTCCGCGATGAAGACCTGAGAGCTGACAGGCAGCCGGAATTCACACAGGTTGATTGCGAGATGAGTTTTGTTACTCAGGAGGATGTTATCACGACATTTGAAGGAATGGCTAAACATCTGTTTAAAGCTATACGCAACATAGAAATTAAAGAGGCTTTCCCTCGGATGACTTGGCAAGATGCCATGAAATATTACGGAAGCGATAAACCGGATTTACGTTTTGGCATGAAGATTGTTGAAGTGCAGGATATAATGAAAGGTTATGGTTTTTCAGTATTTGATAATGTTTCCTATATTGGCGGTATATGTGCTGAGGGAGCAGCAAGTTACACTCGCAAGCAAATTGATCAGTTGACTGATTTTGTGAAGCGTTCGCAGGTTGGTGCACAAGGGTTGGTTTATGCTCGCATAGAAGCTGATGGAACTGTAAAATCAAGTGTTGATAAATTTTATTCTCAAGATGTTTTGAAGCAGATGAAAGAGGCTTTTGCTGCAAAACCTGGTGACTTGATTTTAATCCTTTGTGGTAACGATGCAATGAAGGTTCGGAAACAATTGAACGAATTGCGCTTGGAAATGGGGAATAGACTGGGTTTCCGCGATAAGAATAAGTTTAGTTGTTTATGGGTTATTGATTTTCCATTATTGGAATGGAATGAGGAAGATCAACGATTTTATGCAATGCATCACCCGTTTACTTCGCCTAATCCTGAAGATATTCCATTGCTGGATACCGATCCGGGAGCTGTACGTGCCTGGGCGTACGATATGGTAATCAATGGTGTTGAAGTAGGAGGAGGTTCGATTCGTATTCACGATAGTAATTTGCAGGATAAGATGTTTCGCGTACTTGGATTTACGGAAGAACGTGCTCAGTCTCAGTTTGGCTTCCTGATGAATGCATTTAAATATGGGGCTCCGCCTCACGGAGGTTTGGCTTATGGCTTGGATCGTTGGGTTTCATTATTTGCGGGGTTGGATTCAATTCGAGATTGTATTGCATTTCCGAAGAACAACTCCGGTCGTGATGTGATGCTTGACGCACCTTCGGACCTTGAACCCGGGCAACTGGAAGAATTGAGTATCAAAGTAGATATCAAAAATTAATGATCAAGATAAAGGATATATTGAGAGAAATAGAGCGTTATGCTCCGCTTCCTTTGCAGGAAAATTTTGATAACGCAGGCGTTCAGGTTGGCGATGTCAACCAGTTCGCAAGTGGCGCGTTGCTTTGCCTGGATGTAACGGAGGCTGTGATTGACGAGGCTATTGAAAAGGACTGTAATCTGATTATCTCTCATCATCCTTTAGCTTTCAGAGCATTTAAGTCGTTAACAGGTTCTACATATATAGAACGTTGTATGATAAAAGCTTGCAAGGAGAATATAGTGGTATATGCTGCACATACAAACTTGGATAATGTGGTAGGTGGCGTGAATTATCGTTTGGCGGAATTGATAGGCTTGCAGAATGTACGCATTTTAAGCCCTCAAAAGAAGGCATTACTGAAACTAGTTACTTTTGTCCCAGAGAAATATGCAGAATTAGTTAGAACTACATTGTTTAATTCAGGTGCAGGATGTATAGGTAATTATGATTCGAGCAGCTACAATTTGAAAGGTGAAGGCACGTTCAGGGCGGGAGAGAATTGTCATCCGTTCTGTGGTGAAATAGGTGAATTGCATGTTGAAAACGAAGTTCGCATCGAGACAGTTCTTCCAGCCTATAAGATGTCTGATGTGAAGCAAGCGCTACTCTCAGCCCATCCTTATGAGGAACCGGTTTATGATTTTTATCCATTGAATAATCAGTGGGAGCAGGCCGGCTCCGGCATAGTGGGTGAATTGCCGGAAAGCGAAGAAGAATTAAACTTCCTGCAGCGTATAAAGGAATTGTTGAATATTGAATGTGTAAAATACTCAACGATAATAGGCAAACCAATACGAGAAGTGGCTATTTGCAGTGGCAGTGGCGCATTTTTGATTAAAGATGCAATTAATTATGGTGCAGATATTTTTATTACAGGCGAAGCCAAATACAATGATTTCTATGATGTCGAAGATCGCATTTTGTTAGCAGTTATTGGTCATTACGAAAGTGAAGTTTGTACAAAAGAAATTTTTTGCAATATTATATCGAAAAGATTTCCTAACTTTGCCTTGCATTTTTCGAAAGTTAATACAAACCCGGTAAAATATTTATAAGATGGCTACAGATAAACAACCAGCAGAGAAAGAAATTACAGTTGAAGAAAAGCTTTCAACTTTATATCAACTTCAGACAATGATGACTGAAATTGATAAGATTAAAACACTTCGGGGCGAACTTCCATTGGAAGTACAGGATCTTGAAGATGAAATTGCTGGCCTAGAAACACGCCTTCAAAACTATCAGTCTGAGATTCAAAACAATAACGAAGCAGTTGTTGATGAGAAACATAAGATGGCTGAATCAACCAGTCTGATTGATAAGTATAAGGCACAACTGGACAATGTTCGAAACAATCGAGAGTTTGATAACTTAACTAAAGAAGTAGAGTATCAAGGCTTAGAGATTGAGTTTTCTGAAAAAAAAATTCGTGAATATGGCGAAGCAAATGAACAAAAGAAAAAAGAGATTGCAGAACTGAAAGAGAGACTTGATGGGCGAAAAGCTGATTTGACTCAAAAAAAAGGTGAATTGGAACAGATAATTGCCGAAACCAAACAAGACGAAGAAAAATTGCGCGATAAAGTAAAAAAACTGGAAGCGATGATCGAACCACGACTCCTTACTGCTTTTAAGCGTATCCGTAAGGGAGCACGCAATGGTTTGGCTGTCGTTTATGTTCAGAGAGGTGCATGTGGTGGTTGCTTTAATAAAATTCCACCTCAGAAACAATTGGATATTAAAATGCGCAAGAAAATTATCGTTTGTGAATATTGTGGTCGAATCTTAATTGATCCTGAATTAGCTGGCGTAGAAGAGTAAAGAATGCTTGACGTTGTCCGTTCGTATATAGAAAAAAATAATCTACTTACAAAAGACCGACTTGTATTGGTAGGTGTAAGCGGAGGAGCGGATTCAATAGCCCTGCTTACTGTTTTGGTGAAGTTGGGCTATTCTTGTTTTGCTTTGCATTGTAATTTTCATCTCAGGGGTGAGGAGTCTATGCGTGATGAACATTTTACTGAAGAATATGTTCATTCATTGAAAATCCCTTATTCAAAAGTGGATTTTGAAACCCAACAGTATGCTGATTATCATCATCTCTCGATAGAAATGGCGGCTCGAGAATTGCGATACGAATGGTTTGAAAAGAAACGTATCGAAATGAATGCGCAAGCTATTGCGATTGCACATCATCAAAATGATAATGTGGAAACGTTTTTGCTGAACTTGATTCGTGGAACCGGTATACGTGGCTTATGCGGCATTCGTCCAAAGAATGGATATATTGTACGTCCTTTATTGGCTGTTAGCAAGAGTGATATTATTGAGTGGCTTAGTTCTCAAAATATATCATATATAACAGATAGTACAAATCTTTCTGATGCATATACTCGTAATTTTATACGTCTTCGAATCCTTCCTTTATTGGAAAAAATAAACCCTTCTGTCAGGACTGCTATTTTGTGTACATCAAATAATTTGAGTTCTGTGAATTCTATTTATGAATACTTTATTCAAGATGCAAAAAGACTAGTGATGGAATCAGAAGATAAGATATCAATTGGTAAATTGTTGCAATTACCTTCTTCTGATACTATTTTGTATGAACTATTAAAGCCATATGGTTTTTCAGCTGCAATTAGTAATAAAATCTGGTCTTCACTTAAAGGTGAATCAGGAAAAATATTTTATTCGCGTAATTATAAGGTGCTTAAAGACCGTGAATATCTTTTTCTTTTGGAAATAAAAGAGGATTTAATTCAGGAATACAGTTTAAATATTCAAGATAATTGTTGGAAGGGTCCTATTTCCTTATCTTTTACTATTACCGATTATATCAAAGATTTTCAAATAAGCAGAGATAAACAAGTGGCAACATTTGATTATGATAAATTATCATTTCCTCTCGTATTAAGAAAATGGAAAGATGGAGATTGGTTCATTCCATTTGGTATGAAAGGAAAGAAAAAGCTAAGCGATTATTTTTCAGACCACAAGTTTAGTTTGTTTGATAAAGAGAGAACATGGCTTCTATGCAGCAATAATCAAATCATTTGGATAGTGGGTGAGAGGATAGATAATCGTTTTATTATAGGAAAGATGACAAAAAAGATTTTAGTTATGAATTTTTTGAGATAAAAGATATTGGAAGACAAAAAAAAAAATTACCTTTGCACCGTATTACTCCGCAGGGATGCATCACAAAAATTAAATGTATTGATGTATAATCTGATGTTTTCAATAAACATATAATTTAATAATAATCAAATTAAAGATATAATTCATGTTTTCACGTGTATTATAAATCTTTTCATGCAATATTTATTTACTTCTCAATATGCAGAAATATAACATAATTGAACTAAATGAAAAACTCCTTCCTGAATTGCAAAGTATAGCGGAAGAGTTAGGTATAAAAAAAATAAGTTCTCTAAGAAAAGATGAACTTGTATATAGAATACTTGATGAGCAAGCTATCTCAATTGCAGGTAAGCAAGTAGAAAAGGAAAGCAAGAAAGAAAAACAAGTTAAGCAGAAAAAGGGACCTGGGCCGCAAGTGAATACTCCAAACAATGTAAGTGCTGGCACCAATAAAGGATCTATTGCTGCTCCTTTTCCAGTAGACGCTTCTCCTAAAACAGAAAAGCCGGTGCAGTCGACAAAAAAACGTCGGAATCGTATAGAAAAGAAAGATAAAGTTCTTTCGGAAAAGGCTTCACAAGATATTAAACCAAACCTAGTTATTGCTAAATCAGAGGCAAATGTAGCTTCTAATAATAACCAGGCGAATAAAGTTACTCCGTCGAATACATCTGATGTAGGTACCAAAAATCAGCCTCTTGAAAATAAAAAAGTAAATGTACCGGCTGCAACAGAAAAATTGGAATTATCTGCTAAGCTTGAAACTGTCAAAAATGAAGTCGGAATATCTAAACCAACAAACTATCCAAAGGAAGTTGTTAAATCTATACTTCCACCGGTTGTGGCTGATTATGAATTAAATGATTTGCCAGAAGAAGATCTTTCAGATAGTCCGATCGAACCTTATGAAACAGAAGTTACACCGCCTGTCATTCCTCCGGTAGCAGCGGATGGGGAAGAGCCTAAGCGAGTCGTATTCAGGCATCCAGATACAAAGTCGGTTCTTGATCAGCTTTTTCCGATAATACCATCTTCAACGAAAGCTGAACCTAAAGTACAAAACGAATCCAACAATACAAGTCCGCAACCGACAAGTCATTCAAACAGCAATCGTTCATCCAACCATAGTAATCAAAAAAATAGTCAAAATGCACCTTCTTCTCAAGAAAAAAAGTATGATTTTGATGGCATTTTGAATGGAACGGGTGTGTTGGATATAATGTCAGATGGTTATGGTTTCCTTCGTTCTTCAGATTATAATTATTTGACTTCTCCAGATGATATATACGTATCGCAATCACAAATCAAATTATTTGGGTTACAAACGGGCGATGTTGTTGAGGGTTCTATACGCCCTCCTAAAGAAGGCGAAAAATATTTCCCATTAGTAAAAGTCGATAAGATAAATGGCCGTTTGCCTGAAGAAGTTCGCGATAGAATACCTTTCGATCATCTGACTCCACTTTTCCCTGATGAGAAATTTATGCTCACAGCAAAGAAAGCACCTAAAGTATATGATAATATATCTGTTCGTGTCGTAGATTTGTTTTCTCCGATAGGAAAAGGGCAACGTGGTTTAATCGTGGCTCAGCCTAAAACTGGTAAAACAATGCTCTTGAAAGATATAGCAAATGCAATTGCTTTTAATCATCCGGAAGTTTATATGATTGTTCTTTTAATTGATGAGCGTCCTGAGGAGGTTACAGATATGGCTAGAAGCGTTGATGCTGAAGTAATTGCTTCTACTTTTGATGAACCGGCAGAGCGCCATGTGAAGATTGCCGAAATTGTATTGAATAAGGCGAAGAGGATGGTTGAGTGTGGCCATGATGTTGTTATTCTTCTTGACTCTATTACTCGATTAGCCCGTGCATATAATACAGTTCAGCCTGCTTCTGGCAAGGTCCTTTCTGGTGGTGTTGATGCCAATGCTCTTCAAAAACCAAAACGTTTTTTTGGTGCTGCTCGTAATATCGAGAATGGAGGAAGCCTCACTATTCTGGCGACAGCATTAACCGAGACGGGTTCTAAAATGGATGATGTGATTTTTGAAGAGTTTAAAGGTACAGGAAATATGGAATTGCAATTGGATAGAAAGTTGTCAAATAAACGTATTTATCCGTCAGTTGATATCACGGCGTCAAGTACACGTCGTGATGATTTGTTGCAAGATGAAACGACTTTAAACAGAATGTGGATTCTTCGCAAATATTTGTCGGATATGAATTCTTTGGAAGCTATGGAATTTGTAAAAAAACGTATGGAACAAACATTCGACAATGCAGAATTCTTGGCCTCAATGAATAGTTAATCTCACAATATTTTTATTGGATGAAAGGCGTACAAATATAGAAAACTATTTTTGTATGCCTTTTCCATTTTCAGAAGATTTATTATAATCTCTCCTTTGAGATTTATAAGATGACTTGCTCCTGTTTTTTAGCGAATTATTTCCCCTTTTTCGGCATTTACTTGGTTCATAAAGAGGTGCATCTCCGAATTTTGGATCAATAGGAATTTTATAAATATCCTTTTCAAGGAAGTCTTCTATTTGTTTGAATTGAGGTTGCTCCTCCTGTGAGACAAAGGTGATAGAAAGACCCGCCTCATTTGTACCTCTGGCTGTTCGACCTATTCTATGTACATAATCTTCAGGATCATGAGGAATATCATAGTTGATTACAAGAGTAATGTCATTAATGTCAATGCCTCTTGATACGACATCGGTTGCGACTAATATATCTATATGTCCATTTTTAAATTCTTTCATTACCTCGTCCCGTTGTAGTTGTTCAAGATCAGAATGCATTTCAGCGGTATTGAATTTCATTCTTTTTAGTGTATTAGTCAGTTCTTTTACTTTTAGTTTAGAGGAAGAAAAGATTAAAACACGCTTCGGCAGTGATTGTAAAAATAAGTCTTTTAAAATCTGTATTTTTTGATTCTCATAACATATATAGGCTGACTGGATAATTGTTTCAGGTGGGCGGGCAATAGCAATTTTTACTTCTTCCGGATTTTTTAGAATGTTTTTAGCTAATGTACGTATTTTATCTGGCATAGTGGCCGAGAACATTATTATCTGACAAGTTTTTGGTAATAATTGGTATATCTGCATAATATCTTCATGGAATCCCATGTCAAGCATTCTGTCGGCTTCGTCTAATATAAAAAAGGAAACTTTTGTCAAGTCTACAGTCCCCATTTTGATGTGAGACAATAATCTTCCCGGTGTTGCGATAACGATATCAGCCCCTAGTTGCATTCCTTTTTTTTGTTGATCCCAGGCAGCACCATCTGTTCCACCATAGACTGCTACAGCTGATACCGGAATGAAGTAAGCAAATCCTTCTATTTGTTGGTCAATCTGTTGAGCTAATTCACGTGTAGGAGCCATAATGACAGCATTAATCGCATTTTCAGGATGATTACCTTTATATAATTCATTGATAACAGGTAACACATATGCGGCCGTTTTTCCTGTACCGGTTTGGGCACAAGCAATAATATCTTTGCCTTGCAAAATAAATGGTATTGTCTGTTCCTGAACAGGCGTAGTTTCTATAAAATTCATTGCATCGAGACCGTCCAATACAGCCTCTTCTAAGTTCAATTTATCAAATCTCATCTTTTGTTATTATAATCATTCATAAGTAGTTTCAAAAAATGGTTGCATAAGTTATTTATATTATTTTGAAATTCTCATTGAGATTTTTTCGAGTATATAAACAACAGCAAAACCAACAATCATTAATCCTATAGCTGCACTTATTGTTTCGTTAGGCATAACATTGTGTTCCATAAGAACTGTTTGCCCATTATTGATAATCTGGTGCGTTTCTTTCCACGGCCAGACTTTGTTGAGAGAACCAAGCATAAAGCCCGTCAGCATTGAAATGGTAATATTATGAAACTTGGAAAGGGCATACGATAATACTCTTGAGAAACTTGTAATTCCTATAAAAGCACCGCATACGAAGACAAGTATTATAATTATTTTGAAGTTTTTGACGGCATCCATTATATAAAAGTATTTGCCCAATAGCACCAAAATAAAACTACCTGAGATTCCCGGTAGAATCATTGCACAAATAGCAATTGCACCACATAAGAAAATAAAAAGAAGATTATTAGGTGTTTCTGCGGGTGTAGCAACTGTAATGTAATAAGCAATAGCGATTCCTGCTATGAAACTGACAATTACCTTCCAATTCCATTGACGTATATCTTTTGAAACAAACCAGGTAGAAGCTAAAACGAGTCCAAAAAAGAAAGCCCATACTAATACTGGATAAGCAACTAAAAGCCAAGTTATTAACTTGGCTAAAGAAAAGATGCTGATAGCAATACCAAATACCAGTGAGAATAAAAAATTGGCATTTATTCCTTTCCAAAATGAAGCTATTTTCCCCGTGAAAAGTAGTTTGAGGTTTGCTGCATTGATACTCTTAATCGAATTAACTAATTCTTCATATATTCCCACAATGAACGCTATTGTCCCACCTGATACACCAGGAACAACATCTGCTGCTCCCATCGCTATTCCTTTGAGTGTGATTAAGCTGTAATCTTTTAATTTTCTCTCCATAATTAATTGTTGTTGTCTTTGTTATTCAGAAATTCTTTCACTAAATCTTCCGGTGGAATATGTTTATCCATATCGTCGTTAATGATGGAAGTAACATCTATTCCAAAATGTTTTTCCAAACAATTGAGAAGTTCGTCCGGTGAAAGTTTCGTAAAATATTCATCAAAGTGTTCCATATCTCCATTTATCAAATATGCCATTGCCAATTGAAAGAATACATTCGGCATTTCTTCTTTGAAATCCAGAATCTTGTGATAGTATTCTATGGCTTTGTTTACTTTCCCTTTGACGCAGAGAAATTCAGCGGCCATTAGTAGGAGCTTGATATCTCCCGGATCTTTATCTTTCATAGATTCCATAATATTGAATAATTGTTCGGAAATTTCCATGATTTTAGAACTATCATTATTTTTTAGATAGTCTAATATCATTAATGACAATATATGGATGTCATTAGGAAAATGTTCGGCAGCTTTTAATAGCATTTGGTGAGCTTCGTCTCCTTTTCCTAATTCGATGCAACTGCGCATATATGTGATGTAAGTTGAAGGTTTGTCTAATTTTCCTTTTTTTTCGAAAAGTTCATGTAGAAGCTTATACGCATTTTCAAAATCTTGTAACTTGATATAACAGTTCGCTTGCCAAGGAATGTCGTGAAACTTTTCATTTTCATCACCTGGAATTTCATTGAAAGCTTCTATCGCTTTTTGATAATTTTCATTCATATACAAACAATATGCCTTTAATGATTTGGCTTCACTTCCAAGGGTGTCGCAAGTAGTGGCGAAATCCAGCGCTTCTATTGCTTTATCATAATTAGAAATGGACGAATACAATCTTCCCAATAAAAACCAATAGTCGTACGAATATGGATTCATATCAATCAGCTTATTACATGTTTGGATAGCTTCTTCAAATTTACCTTTGTTTTCGAGGTTGTAACAAAGCTCTTCCATTAAAATGACGTTATCCGGAAATCGTTTTAATCCTCTTCTGATAAAATCATTAGCTTCATCCTCCATCCCTGAATCGTTTAATATAGGAGCAATATCTTCGAATAGTCCTTCCAGATAATCGCACTCTTTTTTCTCCAATAGTTCAATATAGTTGACCGCTTTATCATAACCATCCAACATGCAATAACACTCTACTCTCACCGCATCACCATCTTCATTGTTGGTGTCGCTGATAGAATTGAGAAGTGCTAATGCATTTTCATAGTCTTCGTGTAAAATATATATTTTGCATTTTCGGATTAACAAGCCCGAATCTTCTGGATGAAGTTTTAAACCTAGTTCCAGAATGTCATTATAGTAGGCATAATCTTCATCATTTTCAAAGCTATCTAATAATTCTTCTATCTCATTGCTGTCGAAATAGGTATCTTTTCCCTTCCGGTAATTGGATAAATAAAGTTGTAACAATCGTTTGATTTCATCTTTTCCCATTTTACACAGATTTGTTGTTATTAATTTTACTCCAAGTATCTTTTAGAGATACTGTTCGGTTGAAAATTAATTTATCAGCTGTTGAATCTTTATCAACATTGAAATAACCTATACGTTGGAACTGCAAGTAATCAAAAGGTTTTAGCGTAGCTGTATATTTTTCTACATAGCAGTTCGTCAAAACATTTAGTGAGTCAGTGTTTATTATTTCTTTCATCGCTGTTAGTGGAGAGCAATTTTTTTCTTCGCAGATTGCAGCCATTTCATCGCGCGGATTTTCTACTTTCCATAAGCGGTCGTACAAACGTACTTCAGCCGGAAGGCAATGAGAACAACTGACCCAGTGAAGTGTTCCTTTCACTTTTCTATTGCTTTCAGGCATACCACTTTTTGTCTTTGGATCATATTCACAATATATTTCAACGACTTCACCTTTTTCATTTTTCTTACATCCTGTACACTTAACGATATATGCATTTTTTAATCGTACTTCTTGCTCGGGTGTCATACGAAAGAATTTCTTCGGAGCATCTTCCATAAAATCTTCTTGTTCAATCCAAAGTTCTTTGCTAAACTCTATTGTATGACTCCCTTTTGATTCGTCTTCAGGATTATTTATAGCTTCCAGTTCTTCTACTTGTTCTTCCGGGTAGTTTGTCACTATCAGTTTCACGGGGTGTAAAACAGCCGAAACACGTGTGGCCCGTAAGTTTAGATCTTCTCTGACAGCACTTTCCAGTAAGGAAAACTCATTAAGCGCATCGTAAGTAGTATATCCTATTTTATCTATGAATTTACGAATAGACTCAGGTGAGTAGCCACGGCGTCTGAATCCACAGATAGTAGGCATTCGCGGATCATCCCAACCATTCACTAATCCTTCTTTAACGAGGATGAGCAAATTTCGTTTGCTCATTAATGTATAATTGAGATTCAATTTGTTGAACTCTGTCTGGCGTGGTCTGTTATCATTCAGATCTTTGTTTTCTTTCAACCAGTCGATGAAGAGGTCATATAACGGACGATGGACAACAAATTCGAGCGTACATAATGAATGTGTAACACCTTCGAAAAAGTCACTTTGTCCGTGAGCGAAGTCATACATCGGGTATACTTTCCATTTCGTGCCGGTACGTGCATGCGGAGTTTTGAGTATACGATATATAATTGGGTCGCGAAAATGCATGTTTGGATTTGCCATATCTATTTTAGCGCGAAGGACCATCGAACCTTCTTCTAATTCCCCACTATTCATTTTATTAAATAGTGCAAGATTTTCTTCAACAGGGCGGTCGCGGTACGGACTGTTTATTCCCGGTTGAGTAGGGGTTCCTTTTTGAGCAGCGATTTGTTCGGATGTTTGTTCATCCACATATGCTTTTTCTTCCTTAATCAGCCTGATGGCAAAATCCCATAGTTGTTGAAAATAGTCGGATGCATAATACACATGATTCCAATGGTAGCCCAGCCATTTGATATCTTCCATTATGGCATCAACGTATTCCATATCTTCTTTTACTGGGTTGGTATCATCGAACCTTAAATTGCAAACGCCGCCATGGCGTTCGGCTATACCAAAATCCAGGCAGATAGCTTTCGCATGACCGATATGTAAGTATCCGTTAGGCTCTGGGGGAAAACGGGTTTGAACGCGTCCCTTATTTTTACCTTCCGATAGATCTTTCTCTACCATTGCTTCGATGAAATTCAGACTTTTTTTGTCTTCTTCATTCGTTTTCGAATCGTTGTTAATAGTCGCCATATATTGTTATTTCTTTACTTACGGAGTGCAAATTTACACAATTATCTTTGATTTGCATATTTCGTGATATAACGATATGCATTTTTAGAATTTTCTGAATGTATAGGTTTTGTTTTCGCTACTCAAAATAAGCCGTTTGCCTGTTAGCTTTTCGATCGTATACATACGTTTGCCTTCAGACCAGTCTGTTAAATGAATAAATTTAGTTATATTTTTTTGATCGTTTAACTCTAATAATAGTTGATTCTCATTACTAATTGTGTTAAATCCGACCCATGCTGCATAGCTGTTATTTGAAGGGGAATATAATTGGTATTGAAATAGTGAGTTTTCGAAATTAAAGTATATGGTGTCGATTGACTCAACACTTCCTTTTGTCTCAATTTGCTGCATTTGCCATTTGCCCGATAACTTCGATTGGTCATCTTTGCTGCAGGCAAAACATAATAAAACAGAAACAATTGTTAAAATACTTTTTGTCATACATTTGCTCTTAAATATGTTCAAAGGAACGCATTTATTTTCTGAAATGCAAATTAATAGTTCATATATGTGCAAAAAAGCGATTGCACCTTTGTTTGTACATATTAGCAATATCCATAGGCAGAACCCAATTCGACCGACTGATGCGTGTATAGATTTATGATCACCCATGAAGAGTTTGTTCATCAAACTATAACAAAAGAGAAAATCTAGTATGTTGTATTAGAATAAAAAGTATATTTGTAAATTGATTAATATAAAAATTGAAGTTATTCATAAATTAGAAAAGATATATGTATGTATTTATTAGGTTGTGATATAGGAAGTTCTTCAGTGAAGGCCTCTATTGTTGATAAGGATAGCGGATTAACAATCGCCTCGGAATTTTATCCTAAAGACGAAGCTCCTATTAAAGCACTTCGTCCGGGTTGGGCGGAGCAAAATCCGGATGACTGGTGGAATTCATTAAAGGATGCCATTCGGGGTGCATTGGTTAAGGGTAATATAAAAGGGAGCGATATTGAGGCAATTGGCATTTCTTATCAAATGCATGGACTTGTGTTGGTTGACAAAAAAATGGAGGTACTACGTCCTTCCATTATCTGGTGCGATAGTCGTGCGGTTTCTTTTGGCGAGCGTGCTTTTAAATCTATTGGAGATGAGCAATGTTTGAAACATTTATTAAATTCTCCGGGTAACTTTACGGCATCTAAACTAGAATGGGTGAAAGAGTTCGAACCTAGTATTTATGAGAAAATATATAAGTTCATGTTGCCCGGCGATTATATTGCTATGCGAATGACAGGCACGATATCGACAACCATATCTGGTTTGTCCGAAGGAATTTTTTGGGATTTCAAGGATAATTGTGTTTCGAGTGATTTGATGGATTATTATGGGTTTAGTAAGGACATGATTCCTGATATCTGTCCCACATTTGGTGTTCAAGGCACTCTGACGGCTGCTGTTGCGACTGAGTTGAGTTTGAAAAAAGGGACACCTGTTACTTATCGGGCCGGCGATCAACCAAATAATGCTTTGTCACTAAATGTTCTTAATCCCGGTGAAATTGCTGCTACAGGCGGTACTTCAGGTGTTGTATACGGCGTTAACGATAAGATCAATTATGATAAACGTTCAAGGGTGAACATTTTTGCTCATGTCAATCATTCGGATAAGCAAACCCGTTTAGGCGTATTACTTTGTATCAATGGCGTTGGCATACTTAATTCATGGGTTAAGCGTAATGTCGCTCCTGAAGGAATGAGTTATCAGGCGCTAGATGATCTGGTCGCTACTGTTCCTATCGGTTCCGAAGGGCTTTCCATTCTGCCATTTGGTAATGGAGCTGAAAGAATGATTGAGAATAAAGAAATCAACTGTTCGATCCAAGGATTAAATTTTAATATTCATAATAAAGCTCATATTGCGCGTGCGGCTCAGGAAGGGATAGTTTTTTCATTCAAATACGGAATGGATATTATGCATGATATGGGCATTGATAGCGGTGTTATTCGTGCCGGCAAAGCCAATATGTTCTTGAGCCCGGTATTCAGAGAAGCCTTGGCGTGTGTTACCGGGACGGAAATAGAATTGTTTGATACCAATGGGGCGGACGGTGCTGCCAAAGGAGCTGGTATCGGAGTGGGCATTTATTCATCAGCTAAGGAAGCCTTTGCTTCGCTAAAGAAAATTAATGTCACAGAGCCTGATGGATTAAAAGCTGATAAATATTGTGCTGCATTTGAAATTTGGAAAGAAAGGTTACAGAAGATGATATAACAAATATTTTTGTAAGTTTGCAGCGCAAAAATAGAAAAGCCAATGTTAGTTTGGAGAAAAATAATGATCTGGGGGCGCAACATTCTGATAGCATTGTTTGCTTCCAGTATATTAGCTGTATTGATATTTAAATTTGTACCGGTGTATTATACGCCGTTAATGTTCATCCGTTTGATTGAACAGTTCCATGATGGCAAATCTTTGAAACTGGAACATAAATGGGTTCCGATGGAAAAGATCGCTCAACCTTTGGCGCAAGCTGTTATTGCTTCTGAAGATAACCTGTTTATGGAGCACCATGGGTTTGATTTGACCCAGATAGAGAAGGCCCGTTCCGAAGCTGAAAGAGGAAAACGCGTACGTGGCGCAAGCACAATTTCGCAGCAAACAGTGAAGAATGTGTTTCTTTGGCCGGGGAAAAGTTATGTACGTAAAGGCATTGAAGCCTACTTTACTGTCCTTGTTGAGTTTGTTTGGGGAAAGAAGCGTATTATGGAAGTTTATCTCAACTCAATAGAGATGGGTGAAGGCATTTATGGTGCAGAAGCTGTTGCTTATGCTCATTTTGGCAGGCCGGCATATAAGTTGAACCGGAGGCAAGCTGCACTGATAGCAGCTTCATTGCCTAATCCCCGTCGTTTTGATTCTGGAAAACCTTCGCCATACATGCTTCGTCGACAAGCTAAGATTTTGTCGATCATGAGTAAACTGATTCAAGTAAAAATGGGTTATGGAAGCGAAAACATCGGCGACGATATCGATTCCGGTAAAACCAAATTAAGAAAAAAATGGAGAGCTTCACTTATTACGACCTCGGACGCATCGACTATCCAGAGGCTTTAAAGCAACAGACCAACTCTTTTAATGTCTTATTGGCATCAAAAGCGAATAACACACAAGAGAAAAGTTGTCTTTTCTTTTGTGAACATAACCCTGTAATGACTTTAGGAAAGAGCGGTCATGAATCGAATTTACTCATTCCTGAAGAACTTTTGCAGAATCGTGGAATAGAGTTTTTTCATATCAATCGTGGTGGAGATATTACATATCACGGTCCGGGTCAGATTACCGGATATCCTGTTTTTGACCTCGATTACTGGCATTTAGGTTTGAAGCAGTATATACATCAGCTTGAAGAAACCGTTATACGATTCCTTGCTTTATATGGAATTAAAGGAGAACGGCTTGATG
>JAQWBH010000223.1 GCA_028707405.1 Parabacteroides sp.
CATTAAATGTCGTAATAGTCTTCCCACCCTTTACGTGGCATGTCACCTACAAGCATCTGGTTCAATACGGGATCGTTGGTGATTTGTTTCAAATCACGGTCGAATACAATTTTACGGTTCATGTGCTGTGCCATAACACCGAGACAGAAAATTTGGCTCAACGGGCCGGCTATTGAGAATGGCGAACGTGTTTCTTCCTTGCCTTGGATGGCGTGGAGGAAGTTTACGTAATGATTGGACGGGCTCTTTTCGTATGTTGGAAGTGTAGGGTTCATCTCTTTGGCGGTCTTGTTAGGAATAACAGAGAGAGTGCTTCCGTGAGATCCACCCTTAAAAGTGAGTGTTTTTGTATAGATTTCCTTACCGGGATTCAATTTTGTCAGTTGAAGCTTGCCTCCGGCAACTGTAGGAATATTCGGGTCAATATCCGATGAACCGTATTCGGCTGGAACAGGTGGAATATTGTCTAATCCATCGTACCATGTAACGTCTATAGCCGGCATATCTCCGCGTTTTGGGAAGCGGAATAAAATTGTTGACGACATCGGGAAGAAGAATGGATTATGATCTTTCAGATATATCGGGTTTACTTCTGTAGGCAATCCCATATCAAGAAATTGATGTGCTGTATCAAGGATATGTGCACCCCAGTCGCCTAATGCGCCCATACCAAAATCATACCAACAGCGCCATTGGCCTAAATGATAATCATGATTATATTCATGGAACGGGCGTACACCCAGCCATGTATCCCAATCCAATGTTGACGGAACAGGTTCACCCGAAGGCATGTGTTTGATATTCGGATTCCATCCATGCCAACGGCGGGGTGAATTCATATGAGCAGTAATAGCTGTGACGTCTTTGATAAGACCTGCTTCTTTCCATGCTTTGAACTGGAAGTAGTTGGCTTCAGAATGACCTTGATTGCCCATCTGTGTGATGACACCATACTTTTTTGCAGCTTTCATCATCAGTTCTATTTCCTGAAAAGTACGTCCCATTGGTTTTTCGCAATATACATGTTTGCCATGAGCCATGGCTTCGATAGCTATTGCAAAATGCGCATGATCGGGAACAGCAATAGAGACGGCATCGATTTTGTCAGCCATTTGATCGAACATTTTGCGGAAATCTTGAAAGTGAGGTACTTTTGGAAACATTGACATGATTTTCTGTGTGTGTTTTGCACCCATATCTACATCACAAAGAGCGACAACGTCGCATAAACCGGTCTTGATAAATTCCAATGCATCTTCTTCTCCTCGGTTTCCGATTCCAATAAATGCAATTCTTACTTTGTCGTTTGGACTGACAAAATGCGGAGATGTTCCTGCATGAGCCTTTGTAGGTATCCAAAATGAAGGAATGGCTGTAGCAGCCGAAATTGCTAATGCCCGTTTCAGAAAAGAACGGCGAGAGATATCATCTGAATTCATGGTTATATGTTATTTATTAAATGTTTGCGCAGACACCTGCTTGTTTTATTAATCACACAAATGTAGGAAATTTTTCTTATCTACAAATGTTTTGTATTTTATTTATACTACTTTTCAAAAGGAGCGAATTACACAGAGTCTATTAGTATGGTGTTCTCTTATAAAATAAAACTAAAATAATTTTCCGCAAAGACGGAAGTTTAGCATAGGGTATATAGATATTTTACTGATGTTCTTAACAACACCCCCGTCATTTCCTCCTACATTTTCGGACGTTAGTTCATGACCTTGAGTGAATATTTTCGGCGTCCCCCAAAACTGGCAACCGAGTTCGAGCATAAATCCTATGTTTTTTTTTGGAACGGCTCTTCCGACACCCAGACCTGCGTAAGGCTTGAAGCTTTTCACCTGGATGTTTGCTTCAACGTTTCCATTTGCATCAGGTGTCAGCAAATAATCCCCTAATTCAAGTCCGACTTTTTGAATCTGGTCTGAAGGATGTGTTTGGTTATAAACATCAATCATTTTATTGGCTGTGGTGACATCCATTAGTGAGCCATTTTCTTTATTGTATACTTTCATCACTTTATTACTGCCAAAATAGGCGCCGACAGTTATATGAAATATGCCTTTGCTTGGATAAAAATCGAGTAAAAGTTTACCATTGAACAGATTACTTTTAGCTTGGATATCTACTTTATTAGGAACGGCTATTTCTTGTCCATATACGTTGACTTTGTCTGGTGCGTTTATTTTCAATGAAGTGTTGTATTTGATATTTGGCATCGCATCGACACCGACACGCATCTGCAAATAATTGCTCATCGGCATAGCCAAATCCAAACCGATGCCACTTGTTCCAGCGGAAGCACCAATTGATAAATGATTGAACAGAACACTATTTTTTTCTTGTGCAAAGATATTTTCACTGAACCCTAACCCTATTAATAAGGCCCCAACGAATAACAAATTTCTCATAATTTTTAATTATCAAATTGCATAGCAAAGGTATAAAGAATTTGAGTAGCGTTTTACTATTGTAATATTTTTCTTTCTCTATATTAGGCAATTTGGACGAATTGTATTTTAGATGGTTTAAGTTATTAAGACCATACATGATTATATCGTTCTTTATTTGATTTCATCCACTTCAATATCTTTTTTGTAAGAGACAATTTCTCCATTTTTTGAAACTCCTTCTATCGAGAAGTGGATCGCTTTGACAGACATAGGTATAATAAATGAGAAATCAGCTGTTCCATTTGTATCACTTTGTAAATCCGATTGCCAGAAAAGTGTCCTTTCGGTTTCTGTACCGGCAATTTTTTCATCATCCAAATGACCTCCTTTTGTCGTGATGCAGATTGCGCCGTTTCCTCCGTCCATCCCTAAAATAGCAGCCCTAGGTCCTTCTAAGACATCGATTCTTTCAATATCATCTATTTGTAATCCTTCCAGAGGAGGGAAGTCTCTCCAACGTTCAATGGACGTTGTATAACTAAGTGGAATATCGTCAATGACAATCAATGGTGTGCTTCGTGCCCCACGGATGCGAATAGTATTGTCCGGCATAATTTGAAGGCTCGGAAGCCCTCTGAGGGCCTGCAGAACGTTTGTGATTTTTCGCTTTTGAATCTCGTCCTGATCGATGTGACGATCAGAGAAAGCGGCATAGAATGATAGTTTTTGTTTTTTATTGGGGGCATTTGCTTTAACTATCAATTGTGGAAGCATAATCTCTTTGGCAATGTCACTGTCTCTATGTTGTACATAAAAACGACTCTCCTGTTGTGTCAGTATCAAATCATCCAGAGCTTCACCTGAATATTCTTTTTTCGGATTGAAATAGAAAGCATCGGGAGTAACATTTTTATAAGGCAAATTGACAAAAGAACACAGCGATTCCGTATCGTTTACTTTCGAGGAATTCGGGGGTTCGACAGCTGACAGAGAAAGGTCGCATTGCAGAGGTTTACCTGACTTATCCGTAATAACCAATTGTCCAGATATATACCGGAATAGTCGTTTGTCCACTGAGCGGAGTCTTATTTCAGTTAGGGCTTCTGCCGTCTTATCTACAGAAAGGATGTTGCGGGCACTTAATACATTGAAATGATTGTCAAATAAGACAATTTTTAATAATCCAGCCGGCAGTTGCTGTTTTTTTAGTAAAAGGCTGGGTATATTGAGTTTCCATTGATTCCAATATATAATCTGTTTGCCTGTGTAAATAAGAATATATTGAGAAGTCGTGTCAATAGGAGCTACGGGCATATGACGTGTGATGACAAGATTCCCTTTTTTCATGACGGCCACCAGAGAATAGGCTTCTTCTTCTATAATCGGAAGTTCTATTTTATGTTGCTGATTGTATGAATCCATGCAGAGTGCATAATAGCTTCTGCTTGAATCGGGCATAAAAGTGAAACATCCTATTCCGTTATGTGTGCTTGCAAACGTACCACAGGTGTTCCCTTCGTCATCAATGATATTTCCTGTTATCTCAGCCGGCAGATTTTTCTGATATTCAGCCTTAAAAGCCACACGACACATGGAATGGTCAATAAGATGTCCACCCTCAGGATAGAATGAGATGGTAAAACTCTGGGGAGTTATCATAAAATCGTCACCCTCTTTTCCTACTTGAATTCTTTTTGTTGATGAAGGATATTTGCTTTTCAGTGAATAGTATCCGTAAGGCAAATCGGTTGGCAATCTTAAATACCCGGAGTTTACTTGACTAAGATTGGGCAGGGAAATCTGTTGAGTCAAAGAATCATGTGAATTAAACAATCCTATACGAACAGAATCCGTATTATGACTTAAACTTCCAAAATTGAAAGCATAAATCTTGAAAGCTATGATTTCTCCGGGATAATACGCTTGGCGATCCGTTTGAATATAGGCCGAGTAAATGGCCTCATTGGCAGTATCTGCCAGAACAAATCTTTCCGCAGAATCTCTAGGAATCGTAATTTCCTGGGAATGTAAAGCCGTAGTCAAGCATAATAATAATAATAGTGTGGGAAGTGTTTTCATTATTAATCCGATTAATTAAGTAAAGAAATTTCGTTAACAGCATAAAACAGTAATCACACAAAGATAATTATTTTTGTAAAACATGTATAGTTAGCTTTCTTTTTTGTTATTAATTTTCAGATAAATCAAATATTGTATATCTTTGCAGCCATGAAGAAGACTTATAATTCGGATATTGTATTGTAAACAATCTGCATTTTGGATGCGGATTGTCTTTTCGTTTGCTCTCGGATAGTTCTTTTCGAGAGTGTTTACTATGTATTTATATTTTATTTTTTAATCTGCGTACAGTGTAGAAGGTATTCTTATGCTTTCACGTGTAGGCATAATACATGAATATAATGAATAACGATAATAATACAATTTACGAATTTGACGTTAATTTAATATGTGATTTTTTTCTCAACACAGAACGACAAGGTCCCGGAAGCCCGGAAGCAACTATTAAGGCGCTTAGCTTTATTGAGAATCTGACCGATAAATCTCTTATTGCAGATATCGGTTGCGGAACGGGTGGTCAGACCATGGTATTAGCACAAAATGTATCCGGATGTATTACAGGACTTGACTTTTTCCCTGGATTTATTGATAAATTCAATTGTAATGCTGAGGAATTGAATCTTCAAGACAGAGTGAAAGGTATTGTAGGGTCAATGGAAAAGCTTCCTTTCGAAAAAGAATCCATGGACTTGATTTGGTCGGAAGGGGCTATTTATAACATCGGCTTTGAACGAGGGTTAAACGAATGGTCTGATTTTTTGAAGACGGGTGGATATATTGCTGTTTCTGAGAGTTCGTGGTTTACCCAAGAGCGCCCGAAAGAGATTTCTGATTTTTGGACGCAGTGTTATCCGGAAATAGACACGATATCTACTAAAGTATCACAAATGCAGAAAGCCGGATATATTCCTGTTGCTACGTTTATTTTACCCGAAAGTTGTTGGACAGATCATTATTATCTGCCATTGGTCAAAACACGGAAGATGTTTCTTGATAAATATGCTGGAAACAGAATCGCCGAAAAGTTTGTGGAGTATTCACATCACGAAGAAGAATTGTATAGCAAGTATAAGGCATTCTATGGTTATGTGTTCTATATCGGAAAGAAAATTTAAAATGAAAAGCAATGATTGATTTACAATTATATGGCTGGAATGAAAAATTGTTCCGACAAAAACAGCTTTTGAAGTTAGAAGCCTTTATGCATGGTCGAGTAATGGTTACTCACAGAACTTGTTATGAAGTAGTATCGGAAAATGGATATTTCACTTGCGAGCTGACAGGTAATATGCTTTATGGGAGGAATGCTTCTGAATATCCCTGTACCGGCGATTGGGTTCTTTTCCAGTCTTATGATACAAATAAGGGAATCATTGTTGATATGTTGCCTCGTGAACGAACATTGTATCGCAAGAAAAGCGGAACAGTTTCAGACAGGCAGGCCATAGCGTCGTATGTGGATAAGGCATTTATTGTACAAAGTCTTGATGATAACTTTAATCTCCGTAGGGCGGAGCGTTTCATGGTCCAGATATTGGAAGACAATATCAAGCCTGTTTTGATTCTTAACAAGGCCGACTTAGGATATGACAAGCATAAAATAGAAGAACAAGTCAGTCACCTCCTTCATCAAATGCCTGTGTTTATAACAAGTATTCATCATCCTCAAACGATTTTCCCATTACGGGAATTTGTAACAAAAGGCGAAACGGTTGTATTTGTTGGTTCTTCGGGCGTTGGGAAAAGTTCTTTGGTAAATGAACTTTGCGAAAAGCCAGTGTTACTTACTTCTGATATAAGTGCGTCAACCGGAAAAGGAAGGCATACTTCTACTCGTCGTGAAATGGTATTGATGAACGGTTCGGGCGTTCTTATAGACACTCCTGGTGTTCGTGAATTTGGTTTGGCTTTCAGTCATCCCGATTCGCTTGCAGAAACAATGGAGATTTCAGATTATGCGAAATCCTGCCGTTTCAAAGACTGCAAACATATAGATGAGCCTGGCTGTGCTGTTTTAGAAGCGGTAAACAATGGCTTGCTGGATTGTAAAGTTTATGAAAGTTATCTGAAACTGAGACGGGAAGCATGGCATTTTTCTGCTTCGGAACACGAGAAACGGAAAAGAGACAAGTCTTTTTCAAAGATGGTGGATGAAGTGAAAAAGCGCAAAGAAGACTTCTAGTTCTTTGATAATCATGGGCCTGTCTAACAAGTTTAGTCAGGCTCTTGATTCATTTTGCCACTCTTTCTTAAGTGGTGCCACCGGGAGTTGAACCAGGGACACAAGGATTTTCAGTCCTTTGCTCTACCAGCTGAGCTATGGCACCTTTTGTTTTGCGACGACAAAGGTAGATATTATTTGTTATACTCCAAACATATTCAAGATAAATTAATTTTTTAACCAAGAAAAAATAAGAAAACATTTGCCTTTTAGAATTTATTTGTACCTTTGCAGCCGTAATTTAATAGAGCGGGATGTAGCACAGTTGGCTAGCGCGCCACGTTCGGGACGTGGAGGTCGGAAGTTCAAGTCTTCTCATCCCGACTCACTGACAGGTAAGTATCGTATGATGCTTGCCTGTTTTGTTTTAGTGTGGCTATCAAAATCTGACTGTTGACGGTTCTTGTTCGATCCAAAATATGCATTTCCCCAATGTGTCATATGATTTTTTACATGCTTACGCCAATTTGTTTCTATTGCCTTTTGATATTATGTAATGTGTAATGTTCTTTTTTCTGTCATTATGTGGGTTATTGGCTGAAATTGTTGACGCGCAGGTTTCTTAAGTAGCTGCTTCCAAGACGCTATCTCTATACTTTTGATCTCGTTGACGGGTATATTTGGAGATAAAAGTATATACCTTCGAATCAAGAAGTATATACTTTATGAACAAAAAGTCCTTACATTCGAAACAAAAGGTCACTACATTCGAATGAAGAGGTCGTTGCATCCGAATAAAAAGGGATCTTTTTTTGGGGAAATCGAATTAAACTTTCTTCTTGTATGACAAAAAGACGGATATTCTTCTATTTAATATCCGGATGCTATTGGGAGAAGGTCTTTTTTTATTTATTAATTTGAAAGTGTAAATACTTTCTTGATAGAAATATGATTTTGTTTTTCTGTTGTTGTTGCCTTTCTGTTGCCACTTTGTAAAGAAACAAGAAATGTGTCAAATTTCAACTCCCGGAGAATAGAATAAAAGACGGCAGCCTGTACATCTCTGCTATATGGCTTATTGTAAGCGACTTCATTTGACAAAATGTCAAAATGATAATAGGGTGGAATAGTTCCGTTTGCAGCAACGGTT
>JAQWBH010000224.1 GCA_028707405.1 Parabacteroides sp.
CCTTACATTTATAACTGATGTTTCCAAGTAATACTGATTCGTTTCCTAAAACAACATAGGCATTTCCATCGGCAATTTTCTTTCCCTTGAAAACAAGTCGACGGTGATACATTTTCTGTGCGTGCGCACCATTTAATACAACTGGAGGCAATTGAAGTGAGTCGCATGCGTTCTTAAGCATCGGAATCAGGGTCATAGTTTGAAACCTTCCAACCGATATATGACAAATATCGAATGTCAGATCCAAAGATAAAGTCCTGCCATCCTGCGTTAATTCATTTCCTCTAATTTCCAGTAATCCGCAAGGACTGTCTGTCTGAGCTGAACAAAAAAACGACGCTAACAAGAATAAAATAAGTAAACATCTGCTTTTCATAAATATTATCTTATTAAATAAACAAAACTTACACCAACTTTAGTTGGTCCGAAATAATTATTCTTATAGCGTACAGAATTAGAGCCATCTGCAGGCAATGACTTATCATACTTAAAACGAATATATCCCAAGCCGGCAGTAAACTCCACATTCCAATGCGCACTCATGTATAAATGATATCCATACGAAAGACCACACCCATAGGCTTGTCCATCATAATCATAACCAGACTTCATCACATTGAGCAAACTTACTCCCGATGTATTATAATCAATATACATGCCATGCAAACCCACAAACGAACGATTATAATGTTCATGAAACCAATAACGTAACTCCGGCTGAACCAACCAATGCTTAATGGATTTGTCATCGCTGCCGAACTTCCAAGGATTATAGTCACCAGAGACATCCAACGACCAATGCTTAGTCATTGCGACTTCACATCCCAGATTGAATGTAGTGGAGGCATCATATAGCACATTGCTTTTGAGTGCCACGACTTGAGTTTGTCCTTTCAATATGCAACAAAGACAAAGGATACCTATTCCAATTATTCTTTTCATAAAATACCTAATAAAAGAATGAAGCAACGAACGAGCAAATATACGAATTCTATTTGACTATAAAAACAATTTATGACAAAGGTCGTTATGGATATAATAAATCACTATCTTTGTAACATAATCAATAGGGGAATATGAAATATAAAATTCTCGCCATAATAATCGCTTTATGCTTTACGTTGGCAAGTTGCGGCGGTGATGATAAAAAAGAAGACACTACGACGAGTCGTACAGTTTTGGTATATATGATTGCAAACAATAGTTTGAGTTCTAATGCTAAAGAGAATCTGGAAAGTATGGTCACAGTTGGAACGAATGCCAATCTGAACGGTGGAAATTTAATTGTATATTACGCCCCCAAAGGTGCTACACCAGAACTTATTCAAATCAAAGAGAATTCAAAAGGAATCGTAGTCAAAAACCTTATTAAATCCTATAACGAACAGAACTCGGTGGATCCTGCCATCATGCAATCCGTCATTAGTGATGTAAAATCTCTTTTCCCTGCTGACAGCTATGGACTTGTTCTTTGGAGTCATGGCACAAGCTGGCTGCCTTCAAATGTAAGTATTTATCTGAAAGCTTTCGGACAAGACGGTTCCAACTGGATGGAGATATATGATCTAGCTTCGGGCCTCCCGGATCATGGCTTCGATTTTATTATGTTTGATGCATGCTACATGGCAAATATCGAATGCGCCTATGAGCTTAAAGACAAAACAGATTATATTCTGGCCTCTCCAACAGAAACAATGGCTGACGGATGGCCCTATCAAAAAATAATTCCGTACTTCTTTACTAAAACATTACAGCTGGATTTAGCCGCACAAACATTCTATAATTATTACTATTCGCAAAGCGGTGATTATCAGACTGCTACAGTCTCTACTATCAAAACTAGCGGACTCAGTACTTTAGCGTCCGCTGCCAAAGGCATCTTTTCAACAAAAACGACAAACGATTTATATGGTGTAGACCTATCGAAGATGCAAAAATTGGAATTCCTGAGAAAAAATGGAAGTGTTAATCCCTGCTTGCTTTACGATATGGACGACTACATCAAACAGCTCGGGACCACCGAACAATATGCACAGTTCAAATCGGCTCTTGCTAATGTAATCACATACGAAGCACATACCCCTAAAGCTTATTTTGCCGGTTTAGGTTACTCTTATCCTATCAACGAATGCTGCGGTTTATCTGTTTACGTACCACAATCAACAACGACAAACTTAACTGAATGGTACAAACAACTCCAATGGTACAAAGCTGTTTATAACCAATAAGAAAGATTCGTCAGGTGGAAAAATAAAAGTCATTACTCTTGACAAAAAAAGTATATACTTTTACTATGCGAAAGTATATACTTTGTGTATATGAAAGTATATACTCTTGAGTTTAAAAGTATATACTTTTTTAAATCAGTCAGATTATTGAAATATAGACACTTATTCCGATAGCCACTGCGTAATTTGATCGATAATTTTCTTCTTTGTAGCTTCCGGCATATTGCTTATGCGTGAAGCATGACTACCACCAGGCTTGATATAAATCTGTTCGTTTATCTTTCCCTTGAAAGTGGGAACTCGCGTTGCACTCCACGGATCATATTCGCCATAAATAAATATCATCTTCGGATCATTGTCTTTCAAAAAATTGTATACTTTATTATACAATTCAGGGCGGAACTCTACCTTTCCAACAAGATCTTTTGGAAGCATAATCCGATTCAGATATCCTTTACTGGATTTAATTGTCAGATACTTTTCAAACGGTTTCGTATCATATCCATAATAGCCCAATTCGCGAGCAGCCTGAACAAAGAAGGATATATAAGCTTGACCTTCCGCAAAGTTATTCGGCTCACTTATGGACACTAAATGATCAAAAAGCGTCTTTGTGTCTGATGAAAGTGAAGGAATCTTATTTGGATTTGTGCCCCACTGCCAGAAGGCAAACGGATATTCCAATACACAATAGTCCAATACTTCAGGCATTGGCATTCTAAACTCCCACCCTTTTTCCTTACAATAAGCGTTAAGCATTGGGACAACTTCTGTTTTCCGTTTTAATATCTCTATCTGGAAATTTCTGATCATTTTTCTTACACCCTTACTCCCGTCATTATCAATAAACGGTTCGTGACGGCCATCCTCAACTCCACGATTTAACGGAGCAACATAAGGAACTGAGAAATCGACATCATTAGGGAAGAAAGCACGATAGAGCGTTGTTGTCTGTCCGCCTTTACTTATTCCTGTAGAGATCCATTTCCCTTTATACAATTTATGAAATACTTGATTGACATGATGAAGATCGTAAGCAGAATTCTCAGCGGTCAAATAATCCCAATTACAAGGATTAGGTGTTGACTCAAGAAAATAACGATACTCCACAAACACCATGTTTGCATTAAACAGCCGACAAAGTTCTTCCTGATAACGCGGATTCAAAGCATAAGCAGCTCCATAGCCTTCAGTAACAATTACTGTCGGACGATCATAACCGACATGAGCAACAATCACACGCTGAGTAAATGTACCCACTTCCGGATGCTTGGGATCAATCAGTTGATTGATCCGTACCAGATATTTATCAGCATAAAAATCAGATTTCAACTTTTCTATTCCGCTGACGCCATCCAGTGTCGCCAACTGCTTCTCAAACGATTGAGCCTGTATCTGCCCGATTGTCAATACGAACAACACAAACCAAAGACACAAGTTGACTAATTTTTTCATCCTCTACTAATTTATATAATTCTTAATCGAAAACCTTAAACTCGTAACCCTGCTCAAGCAGCCATTTCACCGAACGGGGCATTGCCTCACGCATATTACGCAGCGCCTTTAATGAATCGTGAAACACAATTACGGAGCCATTACGCGTATAATTTTTCACCACATTGAATACTCCATTAGGCGACATATGCGGACTGTAATCGCGCGTTACAACATCCCACATCACAATCTTATAATCCTGTTCGATACGCACCACCTGTGGAAAACGCATGTGTCCATGCGGAGGACGAAACAAATCACTATGAATATATTCCGACGCTTTTTGAACATTAGCTACATAATGACGCGACCAATACTGAATACCCTGAATGTGATTATAGGTATGATTTCCCACTCGATGTCCGCGATCAAGTATCATCTGATAAGTATCAGGGTATTTTCTCACATTATCGCCCACACAAAAAAATGTGGCTTTAACACCAAATTCATCCAGTCTATCTAATACCCAAGGAGTAATCTCGGGAATCGGGCCATCATCAAAAGTGAGATACACACACTTTTTTTCGGCCGGGATTCGCCAGATTACCCCTGGAAATAATACTCTATAAAACCAAGGAGGTTGCTCGATAAACATGCCTTACTTTTTGCTTACTGAAGTATAAGCCATCCGATAATTATCGAATTCCTCCTGATATTTCTTAGCAAATGCAGGATCATAATGTTTACAGATAAGCAATACCTGCTGCAATACAGCCAAATTCTGTTCCAGATTATCCTTTACCGACTCCAACTGAGCAGGTTCCAGACGAAACATCCATTCAATATTTCGAACGGCATCATTTGCAATAAGCGAATAAACCCTTTCGGCTTTATCTTTTTTGCCTAAGATATAATAACACTCGCCTGTAGAAAGACCCGTATAATCCATCGGAACATTTTCAGGAGGCAGAACCTTCATACATTTATCGAGAACATTCAGAGCCTTATCACGTTTGCCTTCATTTATAAGCTGTTCAGCCAGTTTGTTAAACAACATCATACGATAACTCTTGCACATACGCATTACATTCTCATCAATGTAAATACCTTTTTTGTCAACACCTCCCCATTTAAACTTATTCATCACGTTGTCGTACATTTTATCTGTATTTATCGTCTTGTTGGCATTTTTTGGAACAATCTGATAAGCCAGACCTGTCTGCTGGAAGTAAGCATCCAAATTGACAAACTGGTCAGGGCTAACCGTGATGGCATAATATATAGGTCGCTTAAAATTATTAGTCTGCAACATGTCAAGAATAGTCAGTTCCTGTTTGCCCAACGCACTCTTTCCTTTCAGATTAATTGTCATTGTTTTCAACATTCCGGTCGTATCATTACCCAAGACATTTCGTGCAGCAGCCGTGTCAACATGATAAATCAACGTTTCCGAAGGAATATAATCCAACGGTTGACTAATGCCCGGAATTTGCTTGTATTTAGGATCATCGCTTCGGACAAACTTCAAAGCCACATCCAAATCTATCGGATCGTTGGTCAACGCGAATATATAAGCTGCATCGCGCTTACCCTGAATATATTGCGAACGATCCCAAGTAATTGGCAGAGGGGCAGATTGATAAGCTTGCTTTTTCATCTGATCGGTGTACCAGTCAGTTTGCAGATAGCTCGTGTTGCAAACACGCACATCCGTACGAATACCTTCCACTTCCTGAGCATACCATAACGGGAAAGTATCATTATCGCCGTTAGTAAAGATAACAGCGTTAGGTTCGCATGACTGCAAATAGTTCGAACCAAAGTCACGACATACATACCGCCCGGAACGATCATGATCGTCCCAGTTTTGTGCTCCCATACGGTACGGAATAAACAAACATAACAGTGTTGCCAATATTCCGGCAGCTACAGCCGGCAACTTACAATACTTCTCGATACCTTTAGACAAGGCCGCGACCCCGAATCCTATCCATATACAGAACGCATAGAACGAACCCGCATACGCATAATCACGTTCGCGCGGCTGATATGGTGTCTGATTCAAATATAATACAATAGCAATACCTGTCATGAAAAACAAGAAAAATGTCACCCAAAAACTTTCGATTCCTTTCTTTCCCGCATAAGCTTGAAACAACAAACCAATAAGCCCCAACAGCAATGGCAACATAAAATAGGTATTATGACCTTTGTTATTGACAATATCGTAAGGCATCTTATCCTGTGGTCCAACCAGCACCTCATCAATAACAGGAATACCGGTAATCCAGTTTCCGTTAAGTACTTCTCCATTGCCCTGAATATCATTCTGTCGACCCGAGAAGTTCCACATAAAATAACGCCAGTACATAAAGTTCAACTGATATGAGAAAAAGAACCGCAGATTCTCAGCAAAAGTCGGTTTCATAACTGTCACCGATTCGCCGCAACGATCGAACTTTACAGGTTCACCCTTAAAATTAGTCCACTCCTTATAAGCATCTATATGATGAGAATCCGTGCTGTACATTCTTGGGAAAAACATATTCAATTCATCGACATACTCATAATCCTCATCATGACGAGAGATATAATAATGATCCTTGTCACTGGTATTTTTCTTGATCACACGACTATACGTGGCAGCACCTTCCTTACTAACCGGGACGCAATTATTACCTTGAGCCACGCGTTTTACTTCAGACACAAAAGTCTGACCATACAGCAATGGAGTCTTTCCATACTGTTCGCGTGCAAGATAAGTTCGTAAAGTAAAAATATCGCTCGGAGCATTCTGATTCATAGGTGTATCAGCAGTAGCGCGAATCAATGTCAATGCATAAGATGAATAACCTACAACCACTACCATCAGACACAAAATAACGGTATTCAGCATCTTGACATTCAATTTCTTGCTCATAAATAAATAAGCAATGAGTGCACCTGTAAGAATAACAGCAATCACATAACCGCTTCCGATAAATGGAATTCCAATAAGAACTACCGAAAGAATAATGGCAATCTTCATCTGAGTAGGGCGTATTTCCGAACGCATCGTTTCGTAAATTGACCACGCTAATACACCCGCCAGTATAATCAGATAAGCAAAGACTCCTGAGTTATAAGGCATACCCAGAACGTTGACAAATAACAGTTCAAAATATCCGCACACTTCAACTAACCCTTGTACAACACCAAACATCATCAATGCAATAATTGCAAATGAGACAAGCAGTGCCAGAAGTGAACCTTTAACAGATGGATTCGGAAACTTTTTATAATAATAAATCAGTACCATTGCCGGAATGCAAAGCAAGTTCAGCAGATGGACACCAATACTCAATCCCATCAAATAAGCGATAAGTACAATCCAACGATCAGAATGAGGCTTATCAGCTACTTCCTCCCATTTCAGCATCAGCCAAAATACAACCGCTGTAAAGAGCGATGATGAAGCATACACCTCCCCTTCGACTGCACTAAACCAAAATGTATCACTAAAAGTATAAGCCAATGCACCAACCAAACCGCTACCCATAATTGCAATCAGTTTGCCCGTTGATATCTCATCGCCATCTTTAATAATCACCTTACGGGTCATATGCGTGATACTCCAGAAGAGGAACAATATGGTCAGTCCGCTAAAAAGAGCCGACATCGAATTAACCATCTTAGCCACCAACGATGGATCAGAAGCAAATTGTGTAAACAAGTTGGCCATAATCATAAAGAACGGCGCTCCGGGCGGATGCCCCACTTCCAACTTATACGAAGACGAAATGAACTCTCCGCAATCCCAAAAACTAGCGGTAGGCTCAATAGTCATCAAATAAACGGCTGAAGCAATTGCAAATACAATCCATCCCAGCGCGTTGTTGATCAGTCTATACTTTTTCATCATTTATATTTAGATATTTGAATATTTAATACAAGATTACCTTTACCATCAGGCCTGATAATTCGGCGGCAAAGGTAATCATTTACAGTCATATCAACGTTCTGTTGCCAATAAAATTGCATAGCGAGGCATCTTTTCCATGTGCATATACAAAATAGGACTGCTGTAAAACCACACGAATTTTCTGATTCATGAGATAGTTGATCCTTATACGATACGTATCATCG
>JAQWBH010000225.1 GCA_028707405.1 Parabacteroides sp.
TATCACTGCCTGATTTTGTACGCAATTTTTGGAGCGCGGCTGAAACCGATTGCATAGGTTGTTGTGCATTTCCTGATGCATGGTCGTTGCCATTAACAGATACATATATTATATCTTGTCCGAAACTGGCTGCTGAGAGAAAACAGCAACAAAAAGTAAGTAGTAATTTCTTTGTATTCATGGAATATTTATTTAATGAAAAAATAAGTACTATTTTATATATAGTCTTCTAGATGTAGCAATCAATATATTGCTTTTGCTATCTGATACACACTGTCTGAAGCCATCATGGTATAGAAATGCAAACTTGGCACTCCGTGAGTTATTAGGTCTTTACATTGTTGTATGCTCCATTCTATGCCAACAGCTTTTGCCTCTTCATTGGTGCGGCATTTGCGTAGAGCCATAGCTAAAGGTTCGGGTATTTCTGAGCGAAACACTTTAGGTAGTACAGTCAGTTGATCACAAAAGACGATGGGCTTGATTCCTGGGATGATTGGAACTGTTATTCCTGCAGCACGGCAACTATTTACAAATGCGTAATATTTATTGTTGTCGAAAAACATTTGTGTTACTAAATAATTGGCTCCATTATCTACTTTCATCTTGGCATAATGGAGATCTGATTCCATATTTGGGGCTTCTTCATGCTTTTCTGGATAACAAGCCATACCATAAGAAAAAGGCGTTTCATTGGCTTCAAAGGTCGATCCGTCAACAGCAATTCCCTTGTTGAAATTGTTTACTTGCACTTGCAAATCGGTAGCATGTTCATGATAAAGTGAAGAATCTTCAGATTTATCAAGCGTTTTTATGTCTCCGCGTAATAATAGCAAGTCGTAAACACCTAAAAAATTGAGGTCAATTAATGCATACTCGGTTTCGTCTTTGGAAAAACCTTTGCAGATAATATGCGGAACGGCTGTAATACCATATTTATTTTGTATAGCGGAAGCAATAGCTACCGAGCCGGGACGTTTACGGATGTTGACTTTCAGAAAACTTCCGTCCGGCAATGTTTTATAGATATACTCGCTATGATGTGAGGTGATATTGATATATTTCGGATCAAATTCTCTCAATTTGTCAATCACCTTATACACTTTTTGAATGCTGTTCCCCTTGATAGGAGGAAGAATTTCGAAAGAGAAGGCTGTACCTTTATTGTTTTTAATCAAATCGATAACTTTCATTTGTGAATCTATTTTGCATTAGTTAGTGTTCACCGAAAGCAAAATTAGAGAAATATATGGTATAACCAATGATTTTTGTCAAGAATTTGCAGTATGGCATGTAAATAAAAACTATATTGAGTATTTTGTGGTATTATTCAAAGATGTTTTATCTATATTTGCATAGGTAAAAATAATGTTGGGCGACAAATCTCAAATAAAATTGTTGAAGCAGGGCAGTGAAGAAGCTTTTACCTATTTGTATAAGCAGCACTGGAAGCAAGTATACAACTTTAGCCGATTATATTTGAATAATCACAGCACGGCAGAAGAAGTTGTACAGGATGTTTTTGTCAAACTTTGGGAGTCGCGCGAATTTATTCACGAAGATGAAAATTTTGATGGTTTGTTGTTTATTATTACTCGTAATTTGGTGTTTAACCGAAATCGGGATGAGGTGAATCAGGATTTCTACAAAATGACAATTGTATCGGCTATGGAAGAGTCGAATAATTCGGTTGAGGAAGAGATAGAAGCCAATGATTTACGAAAATATATCGATCATCTAATTGAGGAACTTCCACCGAAGCGTCGTGAAATCTTTAACTTGAGTCGCCGGGAGCATAAGAGTTACAAAGAGATTGCTCTTGTGATGAATATTTCAGAAAAGACGGTTGAAAATCAGATTTCTGAAGCTCTCAAGTTTTTAAAGAAAAATGTATTCTTAATGACTGTTTTTATGTCGTGAGAACATTGTAATGCTACTCTAGATGACTTAACAAGAAGATAATTGTAAAAGAAATTTGGAACAATAGAAAGTAAACTGTATGATATTTTTGTTTACTTTTACGTATCCTAAAGATTTTGATGAAAAGAATTTTAATTAGTAATAGCATGAAAAACAGGTTTAAGGTATTAACCAATAGAAAAACAGTTGTTTGTCTAATGGCTTCATTTTTGTTTATGGCTTTCGGAAGTCATACGTTGCAAGCCCAGATAAAGTTTAATGAAGCGAATGAGATCCGTGAGGCTAATTTAGGAGTAGAGCGAGTGGCTCGCTATTATATTCCGGCCTATTCCTCAAAAGCAGTCAGTAATAATGAAACAAAATGGGTCCAGATTGATTTGGGAAGTGTCAGAAAGATCGATGGTATAAAACTGTTGCCGGGAGCGCAAGGTTGGGGTCCTGCTTCAGGAGGATTTCCGGCAAGATTTAAGATTGAAGTTTCAGATGACCCTGCTTTTGTTCATTCTATTATGTATGAAGACTATACAATTAAAGATGAATATCCTATTCCGGATGATGTAGTTGCCTCATTTGCTACAAAAGAAGTCAATGGCCGTTACGTTCGTTTTACAGCAACGCAATTGCGTGATAATAAATTGGTCATGACTAAGATTATGGTTATGTCGGATGGTAAGGATATCGCTGAAGGATGTAAAGTTACGGAGTCAAATTCAAGTAAAGATTCAAATGTTGAACTGATTACGCGCCAGGCACGTCCACAGGGAGAGTTTGATATTACGGATAACCCCGGTAATGTAATGCCTGAGAAAACTTGGAAACCTGTCTCTTACAAGGCTGAAGCTCCACTGTGCGGCGTTAAGCTGAGTGACGGATTGTTCAAAACCACTATGGACAATAACATCAACTATTTACTCAACTCTTTTACATTCGATCAATTGGTTCGTAATTTTCGTGTTAAAGCCGGTTTACCTGTAGAACCTTTTGATGGGAATTTGAGTGTGTTCTGGTTCAAACAGCTCCCTGGTTCTGAAGCGGGTCGTTTCCTGATGGGTGCCGGAAATACGTTGCGTTGGACAGAAAATGATGCTCTTCGTAAGGAGATGAATGACATTATCGATGTGATCGATCAATGTAAAGAACCAGATGGTTATCTGATGGCTTACCCGAAACATTGTATATTTGATGTGGAGTATGGTGCTTATACTCGCTCATGGGTAACACACGGATTGATTGAAGCTGGATTTGCAGGAAATCAGAAGGCCTTTTCATTGCTTCGTGGATTCTATGACTGGTTTGACAAATGTGCTTTTCTACCAGAAATGCTGCGCCGTCCGAGGCAGGGAACGCAAGGTATTATTCCAATGACTCGCACCTATTTTACTCCGGTAGGTAAGCCAAAAGATATTCAAGTTGTTCAACGATATTTCCAGGAAAATTATTGGATGGAACAGTTGGCAAATCGTGATCCGAAAGCTATTTGGCAATATCCATACGATCGCCCTCATAATTATTTGGTAACAGGTATTGAACCCTATCTTGATTTATATCGTGCCACAGGCGCCAAGAAATATCTTGATGCAGCTTTGGGTGCATGGGATCTGTATCATGATAATTGGGAGATTGTCGGTGGATCTCTTGCTATTAACGAAGGTCCGTTTTTGTATGCTCCCAAATCGTATTACTTACGCAGAGAGGCTGGCGAATTGTGTGGAAATGCCTTCTGGATTAGATTAAACCAACGCTTCCATCTACTTTATCCGGAAGAAGAAAAATATGTTTCAGAGATTGAAAAATCTCTTTATAATGTTGTGATTGCCAATCAGTATGGTTCGGAAGGTATTCGTTACTTTGCGAAATTGGTCGACCGTAAGTATGGTCCTCATGTGCCAAACACTTATCATTGTATGAATACTTGTTGTGAAGGGCAGGGTACTCGCATCTATGGTTCTCTTCCCGAATACATTTACTCTGTTGCTAAGGATGGTGTGTATGTTGATTTGTATTCAGCTTCAGAAATCAGTTATAAGACAAATAATCATGCTATCAGATTGAAGATGAGTACACAATTCCCTTATGACTCAAAAGTGGATATTTCTGTTTCAAGCGAACAACCTGCACAGAGCAAAATATATATTCGTGTGCCTTCATGGGCAGCAGGTGATATGGCAGTTATGGTCAATGGCAGCGAGGTCGGTAAAGGGAAGCCGGGTTCTTATTTATTAATCGATCGTAAATGGGGCAATAATGATATGATTTCATTTACACTCCCGATGAGTTTCCGCGTTACCAAATACAATGGCATTGAGAAAGGTTTTGAAGAAGGCCATTATGCCATTGAATATGGTCCCATTTTGATGGCTATGGTAGGCGTTAAAGGAAAGAAAATAAATATGGAAATCAATGCTTCTGCCGAAAGTATTAAATCAATGTTGAAACCGATAGTCGGGAAACCCCTTCATTTCGCTATTGAAGGAGACAGTGAGTTTGAATACTGGCCATATTTTGAAGTACAGGACCAGCCGTTTTCTTGTTTTCCTGGATTTACAGTTCGCTGATTCTATCAATCTATGTATGCTTTTTCTGAATTACCAAGTATAGTTTTCAGGGAAAGTATACATAGTCTTGAGTAACTGGTTATGTTTGAAGTGAAAGTAAATTTTTGTTGTTATTATACAATGTATTATGAAAGAAATTCTATTATTCATTCTTACATTTGCTACTTTGACGACGTTTGCTGCCAATGGTGAAAATAAAGTAATCCTTTATGGAGACGGAATTCATGATGATACAGAAGCTATTCAATCCATGTTGGACAGCAGAAAGGAGCATGTAGAGCTTCCTGTTCCCAAGAAAAACTATATTATCAGTCGTCCACTGAAAATTTATTCGAATCAAGATTTTGTGCTCAATCGTTACACGATTATCCGACTGGCTGACAGTTCAAATTGCATAATGCTTACTACAGCCGATACCGTAAGCCAAAACATTTCTGTGAAAGGTGGAATTTGGGACTGCAACAACAAGGGGCAGCTGCCAAATCCATTTCACTTCAAACATCCTCAGGTTCCAAGTTATAATGGATTCGGATTGTTTTTTCTAAATGTGATGCATCTTACCATCTCAGACTTGACAGTTAAAGATCCGACTACTTTTGCCATCACAATTGACAAGACAAGTTATTTCACCGTATCAAATATTTATTTTGATTTTAACTACGGTAATCCCTGGGCGACTAATATGGATGGTGTTCATTTGAATGGTAATTGTCATTATGGTGAAATACATAATATCCAAGGAGCTTGTTACGACGATATGATTGCATTGAATACTGAAGAAGGTACAGCCGGGCCAATAAGTTTTGTCACTATCAGTGGTTTGTATGCCCACGATTGTCATAGTGCCGTAAGACTTATGGCTTGTTCTTATCCTTTGACAAATGTGGTTATCGAAAATGTATTTGGAACTTATTTTCAGTATTGCATAGGACTAACGAAGTACTATCAAGGTCACGGGGGGTACTTTTCCGGAATCTCATTGCGTAACATCTTTGCATCTAAAGCTCCACGACTTACCATATACCAAAAGGATGGTGGTTTCGTTTATCCGTTTATTTTTATTGAAAGTGAAGTGGTAGCCAAATCTCTTTATATATCGGATGTCCACCGTGTAGAGGATATTATCGCAACACCAACATTGCGGATTGACAGTAAAGCAACAGTTGATCAACTTATATTCCAGAATGTATATCAGGAAAATCATACAGGAACCCCGTTCCCCGTCATTTCCAATTCAGGCACGATTAATCGTTATGATTTTCGCAACATTGAATCCAACGGTGATGAAGTGTTGTTTAACGATGGAGTGATGAAAGAAAAGCGATAAATAGAATTGTTCGCTGACTCAGAGTACCATTGTCTTCTTTATTTGAAAGAACTGCTCTTTGGATATTGATTACATCAATACTGTAAAATAGTATTAGTTTTTGCAAAAAGAGGCATAGCTTTAAGCCGTTGTCCATTTATATCTTTGCATCAGATAAAGCAAGTTTTATTCCTTTTAATATGAATACAACGCGAAGAAAATTTATAAAGAAGTCGCTGACTGCAGGTATGGGGCTTTTTATTATACCTACAATTGTACCGTCGTCAGTCTTAGGTAAAAATGCCCCATCCAACCGGATAAATATAGGGGCTATAGGAACTGGACGTATTTCTCGGGATCATGATTTGCCTGGTGTCTGGCAATATGATGATGTAAGAATAATAGGCGCAGCCGATCTGGATGCAAATAGAGTAACTGATGCGAAGAAATATATTGAGGCCTATTACACGAAGAAGTTTGGAAAGTCATATACTTGTGTTACGACCTATACAAACTACATGGATTTGTTGTCTAACAAAGATATTGATGCGGTACTTGTCAGTACGCCTGATCATTGGCATGCAAAGATTGCGATAGACGCCGTTCATGCCGGAAAAGATGTTTATTTGCAGAAACCAGCATCGTTGACGATTGAAGAGGGTCGTAAGATGAGCAATGCTGTTAATGCCAGTGGTCGCATTTTACAGATTGGAAGTCAGCAACGTTCAATGGAGCAATTTCGGATAGCCTGCGAGTTGGTTAGGAACGGTCGCATTGGACAGTTGAAAGAGATAGAGGTGCGTCTGCCAGGCGATCCTGCCGGAGGAAATAGTGAAGAGATGCCTATTCCTACCGGCTTCAATTATGAGATGTGGCTGGGGCAAACTCCATATGTGCCCTATACTGTCGACCGCGTTCATCCACAGAAAGGCTATGATCGTCCAGGCTGGTTGCGTTGCGAACAGTTTGGTGCAGGCATGATAACGGGTTGGGGGGCACATCATTTTGATATTGCTCATTGGGCGATGGATAAAGAATATTCCGGACCTATTGAGATTATAGGTCATGCACAATTTCCAACGACGGGATTATGGAATGTACATGGCGATTTTTATACAGAAATGCTTTATGATAATGGAGTCATAGTCAAAGGAGTGACAGAAAGTAAAGAGAAGCCTAATGGTGTGAAGTTTATCGGTACAGAAGGTTGGATATTTGTTTGTCGTGGCAATTACTCGGCATCAGCCCATGATCCAAAAACAAATACTTCTTCTCAGGCATTGCAAGCTTCAGATCCGAATATTTTGACTTCAGTTATCAAACAAAATGAGATTCATCTTTACAAAAGTACTGATCAGCATGGAAACTGGTTGGAATGTATCCGATCAAGGAAATTGAATATTGCTCCAGCCGAAGTGGCTCATCGTTCGTGTAGTGCTTGCTTGTTGCAGCATATTGCGATGAAATTGAAAAGAAAGTTATATTGGGATCCGATAAAGGAACGTTTTAAAAGTGATGATGAGGCAAATGCCATGCTGTCTCGCCCACAAAGAGAACCATACAATTTTTAAGTATATAAAAAAGTTATGAAACACATTTGGATTTTTTTATTCTGCTTGCTAACTTTTACATCGTGGGCAGAAAGAAGTATAAAGATAATTGTCAACTCTGGCAATTATGATCGTAAAGATTGCATTGTTTCTGTAGATGCCGCTAAGTTAGGATTTACGGGCAAATCTGATTTTGTCTTGTTTGAGAAGGAAGGATATAAACAGATTCCAGTTAAAAGCCAGCTTATTCGCGAGAAGAATGGAACAACTAGCTTATATTGGATTTTAAACGGAAATACTCCTGCTGGAACTTCCAGGCAGTTTTCGGTTCTAAAAACTAAACCTTCAATAAATCCGGATGAAATGACGGTCGAAGATACTCATCGTGCATTGATATTGAAAAATCGAGGGAAAAATATACTTCAATACAATTACGCAGTGACTTA
>JAQWBH010000226.1 GCA_028707405.1 Parabacteroides sp.
AACACATCATTACAGTATTATGTTTATGAAATGCCTACGCATTTGAACTCCAAGTTTTTCTGGAATATGTCTTATCGTGCTAAAGCATTCTATCCGGTAAAAAATCCTGACGACACCTGGGCGGGTGACGGTGCAACAAACGTGGTCGCTGAATTACAAGATGGGGGTGACACAAAAACAAACCAATCCATTACTCAGACACAGTTTAATATGGATCTTGCTTTAATAAAGAACACTTGGCATATCAAAGGTGATTTTACGGCAAAATATTCAAATAATAAAACAGATGCATGGAGTAATTACGCATCGACAAGACTTGGGCCAAATCTACCTCTCATTAATTTTGACATGTCGTATTTTGGCTGGGATGAGTATGCTCAATTATCAACCTGGAGTAATTTGTTTACTATTGGGAATATATATACTGATTTTTCCAAAACATGGAAAAATCATAGCTTATCTGCATTGCTTGGTTTATCACAGGAGTATGAACGATATGAATCTTTTACCGGCAGAAGGAAGAATATGATTACTCCCACATATCCAACACCTCAACTGGCAGCAGGAACTATGACCCTGACAGAAGATGTATATGAATGGGCTATACGAAGCGGGTTTTACCGGTTAAACTATATTTATAATAACAAGTATATTTTTGAATTTAATGGCCGATACGATGGAACTTCAAGGTTCCCTAAAAATGACCGTTTTGGTTTCTTCCCTTCGGTTTCCGGAGCTTGGTTGGTATCGGAAGAGAATTTTTTCAAACCTTTGAAAAATGTACTGGATTATAGTAAAATAAGGTTATCTTATGGTTCATTGGGGAATCAGGACGTTAACTACTATCAATATATTGCTACAATGAACGCGACCAAGATTGGACAATTGATAGATGGTGATCAGCCCATGGGTGTCTATCAGCCGGGATTAGTATCTCAAAATCTGACATGGGAGAAAATTTCTACGTTAGATATAGGACTCGACTTGACCTTTCTGTCTAACCGATTGTCTTTTTCCGGTGATATTTTTCGTCGTACAACAAAAGATATGTTATCTAAAGGAAAAACACTTCCCAGTGTGTTAGGGACATCAGAACCAAAGATCAATGCAGCGGATTTGATTTCGAAAGGTTGGGAAGTTTCTTTGGCTTGGAATGATAAATTAAACTTAGCTGGTAAACCTCTGCAATACAATACACGATTCATACTATATGATAGCCGGGCGTTTATTAAGCGTTTTGATAATCCTACTAAGTATCTGGGAGACTATTATGAAGGACAGGAAATCGGAGAAATCTGGGGTTTGGTTACAGAAGGTTTCTTTACAAGTCAGGATGAAATTAATTCGCATGCAAGTCAGGTAGAGGTCACTTCTTATCCGGGAGACAGACCTATCGAACCAGGAGATCTTAAATACAAAGATTTGAATGGCGATGGAAAAATAAACAGAGGGTCTGAGACTGTGGATGACCCGGGAGATTTCAAAGTAATTGGTAACAGTAGTCTGAGATATAATTTCGGACTTGACATAGGAGGTGATTGGAATGGTTGGGATCTGCGCTTACTTTTTCAAGGTGTAGGGAAAAGAAATATTTATCCGGATTCAGGACCTTTCTTTTGGGGTATTTATTATGCTCCAGATGGGTATGTTTTAAAAGAAACACTTGATCATTGGACACCGGAAAATCCGAATGCATACTTACCGCGACTGAAATCCTATCTTACAACAAATGATTTAGGTATTCCCCAAACCCGTTATCTTCAAAATGCAGCTTATGTAAGAATGAAAAACATTACATTAGGTTATACATTGGATTCTCTCTTAAAATCAAAGTTGGGAATACGTATTTATTTCACAGGAGAAAATCTGTTCGAAATTACCTCATTACGCAAACCATTGGATCCCGAATCGGGAGGCAGCAATTATCATCCATTCCAAAGGTCCTATTCATTTGGATTGAATATTACATTATAAGTTACTTAACACCTAAAATGATAATTAATAATGAAAAAAGCAGGATTTTATATTTTGGCCATAATCGGATTAATAGGTTGTAATGATTCGTTTATGGAAAGATACCCGGAGACGTCTATTGCTCCAGAAGTATTCTTTAAAACAACAACCGATTTGGAATTGTACACAAACACATACTATGAATATATACAGCCGGTGGCCTATAGGACCTCAAGCGGAGCTTCAGTACACAGTTTAGATGTTTCGGACAATTTCGGTATCTATTCCGATAGAAGTGATATTATGGATTTAATGCGTGGAAATACCACCCCGGAAACTGTTGGGGGTTGGAATAATTGGGGTGAATTAAGACGGTTTAATTTTTTCTTGCAACACGCACAAGACGCTTCAGGTGAAGCGGATGTTATTAATCACCACATTGGCATTACTCGTTTAATGAGAGCTACATGGTATTATAATATGATTAAACGGTATAACGATGTACCTTGGTATTCGGCTCCTTTAAGTGATAAGGATGAAGAAATGCTTTATAAAGGAAAAGATAGCAGAACCGTGGTAGTGGATTCAATCATGGCAGATTTGGAGTATGCAGTTAACCATATCTTGCCTGATATGGGAAATAAAACTCGTATTAATAAATGGTATGCATACGCATGTATGGCTCGGATTTGTCTGCATGAAGGAACTTTCCGAAAATATCATGATGAGCTAAATCTCCAATCAACAGCTGATGCCTTTTTGATGAAGGCAAAAGAAGCTGCATTGAAAATAATGAATAGCGGATTATTCCAGATTGATATGACCGGCGGACCGGATAAGGCTTATCAAAATTTGTTTATCAATGAAAATCTATCAGCATCTCCTGAAATAATACTGATGGTTGATTTTGATCTGGAAAAAAATATAACACATGGAGCTTTTCACAACTTTTTTGACTACGTGTATGGATTAAGTCGGAGTTTAATGGAGTCATATCAAGTGCTGACTCCCGAAGGAAATGCAGTTCCATTTAGTTCTATCGCCGGATATGAGACCAAAAATGTAGTAGAAGTTTTTGAAGACAGAGATCCGAGATTTAAACAAACTTTCATGTATCCGGGTTATAAGATGCCGGGACAATCAAATGAGTATAGATCTAACTTAAATTTTGGCGGCTATCCACAAATCAAATTCTGCCAACAAAAAGTAGGGATTGGCGAAGAAAGCAATTACACCGACCTTCCAATCTGCCGTATAGCTGAAATCTATTTGATCTTTGCAGAAGCAAAAGCAGAATTGGGAGAATTAACTCAAGAGGATTTGGATCAATCCGTCAATTTGATTCGAAGTCGGGTAAACATGCCTCCAACTATTTTGAATAATATTGTCACAGACATGAGTTTGATTAATGAATTCCCTAACGTAACAGGCAATAATCGAAATGTGATTTTAGAAATACGACGTGAGCGCCGGGTAGAACTTGCTTGCGAAGGTTTCCGTACAGATGACTTATATCGATGGAAAGCAGGGTATCTACTACAAAGACCACAACAAGGAGTCTATATTGATAGCTTAGGATTACACGATTTCACAGGAGATGGAATACCTGATATTGGAATATTTGAAAATGTGAATTCAAATACTGTTCCGGATGAGGAGCGGAACAAATATTCGTTTTATTATTTGAAAAATGTAGCAGGCGCACCTACTTCTATTTATTTATCTAATGGTAACTCGGGTTACATTATGTCAACAGGTGACAGAGATGGAGTTCGTGATTTTAAGGAACCACAATATTACTATTTTCCTATTCCACAAACACAGAGAGTTTTGAATCCTAATTTGGAGCAAACCATTTTTTGGTGATTTTTAGCAAACGCTTTCACTAGTGTCCTATAAAAAACAAATACCCGATAATTGATTAAAATAAATTTAGAAGTATTACTAATTCACGGTACTTTATAAAACCAAAAAATTCAATTGTCACAATTATATACTAAATAGGAATTTTAATCCGTTTACTCTTATTATTGACTTAATATACACATATACAATAATATATGAATATCGATTAAAATTTTAATGGGACACTAGTGAAATGTTTTATTAAATTAATACGTAAACATTTTATGAATTTAACTAAATTTTCATACAGTAGTATTCTTATACTCATTGCTGTTGTTTTTATTTCATGTAAAAAGAATGATATCCAATTGCGATTTGTGGTCATTTCAGATATTCATGCGGGAGCATATCGTTCTCATGAGAATCTTCCAAGGACATTAAAATGCCTTCTCCAAAAAGAACCGTTACCCGACGCAGTTTTTGTAGTAGGAGATCTTACAAATAATGGATGGCCACAAGAATACGACGAACTTCTTGAAACGTTTTCCGATAGCTCTATCGTTCCTAAAGATGTTGCCGTTTACTTTATGACGGGCAATCATGAATTTCGTGATATTATTCGCAATTCTGAGACATATCCAGATATGACAGTGTGTGACTCTACATTCGGACACGATGTAAGAATAGAGAGCGTAACACCTATTGAACGATATAAAGAAAAAATAAGACAACCACTAAATCAATATATTGAAATTAAAGGGTATCCTTTTATTACGATAAGTATGACAGATGGAGACAACCTTCATGGCACTATGCCGGATCAAGAAGTTAGGAATAACTTATATAATGACGAAGCCTTGAAATTTCTATCAGAGAAAATGCAAGATGCCTCGCAAAACTATCCCGAAAAACCAATTTTTCTGTTTTCACATTTAGGCTCCAGCTGTACTTGTTTTGGAACATTTCCTCAAGATGGTGGAGGACAAAACCAGTTTAGTTCTATTTTAGATAACTATCCTCAAACCGTTTTTTTCAATGGCCATTCCCATTTTCCTATTGGGGATCCTCGCACAATTCACCAAGCAAAATATACATCAATCAATAGTGGCAGCGCATCATTTCCATCCGGTGAAATATATTACATACCTAACCCATTAATACCTCAGAATCATTATCCGGAAGTTACCGAAGGTCTGATAGTAAATATTCTGTCTGACGGAAATGTGGAAGTAGAACGATGGGACACTTTCCGTGATGAAGAGATATTTCCGCGTTGGCATTTAAAGCCGCCTTTTAATAGTAGCCAATTTCTATATGCCGAGCGAGATGGTTTACCCGGACCGTTCTTTAAAGATGATGCCCAGGTAACATGTTTTATCCAAGGAAACAATTTAATTATACGTTTCCCGAAAGCAATAGACAATGAGGTTGTTAATCATTATACTATCGATTTTCTCAATGAAGATGGTGATATTTTTTATTCGGGTGACAAGTTTTCCGATTTCTACCTGAACAGTCAGATGCCGGGAGTGTATGCCATTCAAATACCGATTGGTAAAAAAGCTTTTTTCAAGCTTCCAATTTGCAATAAAATAAAAATACAAGTGACAGCTGTTGACTCCTATTCCAATAAGTCTAAACCCATTACTAGTGAGCCGGTTGCTATTCCTTCTGTTTTTTTACGAGAATCATTATGATTGCAACTATATAATTATTATTAGTTTCCGCCCTTTAAATTAAAAAGAAATTGAATATGAATTTTTTTTGTATTAAAGTATGTGTCATTCTATTTATTTCCATTCTTTCTACGTCGTGTATTTCACCTTTCAATGAAATAGGTCTGCCATATAAAGGTTGGGAAAAAGGAGAGTTTGACATCCATCATATTTATACTGGTCGAGGAGAATCAAGCTTTCTTATCTTTCCTGATGCGACTTCCATGTTAATCGATGCTGGAGATTGGGATCCAAAGGATTATGATAAAATGTGCGAATTATTACCCGATAACTCTCGCCGTTCAGGCGAATGGATCGCACGTTATATCTTGAGAGTAAATCCATTCAAGGAACAGGTAGACTATTTAATGATTTCTCATTTTCATAATGATCATATTGGAGACAGTTCCAATCCTGTTCTTTCTACGCAAAGACGAAATCCTGATTATATTTTAACCGGCATTACTGAAGTTGGAGAATATATTCGTTTTAAAAAAGTTATTGACAGAGGATTTCCAGATTATCAATACCCACTCCCCATCGCAGATCCTGATGTAGATAATTATAAGGCATTTATAAATTGGAAAAGAAAAAAAGAAGGTCTAATTCCTGAAAGTTTTGATATAGGTAACTCCTCTCAAATTGTACTGCTTAATGATAAGGGAAAATACAGCGAATTATTTCAGATTCAGAATCTGGCAGCAAATGGCCGTATTTGGACTGGAAACGGAAAAGAGACAATCAACTATTACGACTTAAATTCAGCAAATAGAGACGGAGAACAAAACGAAAACAGTAAAAGTATAGGAATAAAGATTAATTATGGCCCCTTCTCTTACTTTACTGCAGGAGATATAAGTGGAACTCTATTAGATGGGGATGGCAGTAAAATTAATCTGGAAAATGAAATTGCCAAAATTTGCGGATCTGTGGATGTATGTAAAGCTAATCATCATGCATATAAGGATGCCATGACAGAAGGATTTTTAAAGAAAATACAAGCCTCGGCTTATATTATTCCTGTTTGGGATCATGAACATATACAACCTGTTATAATGGAACGAATGGCTTCTTACTCCCCACACTCTGAGAATCCAACGATTTACCCAACGAGATTCCCTTACCATTTGAAAGATAAATACGGGAAGGAACCTTGGATAAATTCTGTCTGTCAGGAAGATGGCCATATTGTTATAAAGATATTTGATGAAGGGAAAAAATATAAAATATATGTACTATCCGCTAAAGATGAAAAATCTACGGTACAAGCTGTTTACGGTCCTTTTTCTTCAACAGTTCAAGATGGTAACTAATGAACATCGTTTAACTTTTCCCTCAACTCAACCTAAAACTGACCTCCCCCCTAAAAACCGGACCAATCAAATGCTTCAGGACGTATTAAAAAAAAGCTTTGAGGGCATCTCAATTAAGAGGGCTGGCAATGGAATTTAATTGAAAATTACCGTGTTTCAGTACGCAGGGCAACCGCTGTGGTTATGCTTAGCAAGTCAGTCTGGTATTATAGGCCCAAACATAGAGATGAACAAAACACTTTAATGAGGATGAATGAAATAACATCGACTCGCATACGTTATAGATTTTGGAGGATATTTACACTGCTTCGAAGTGAGGGATTTAAAGATAATCATAAGCGGGTATACAGGTTCTACAGACAGGAAGGATTAAATTTACGTTCCAAACGTCATAGACGTTGCAGAGCAGAACAGCACAGAGAAAATTATGCACTGGTAAATCAGATAAATCAGTATTGGAGTATGGATTTTGTTTCAGATCAGTTGTATAATAGACAAATATTCAGAGCACTGACAATTACTGTAGAAAGTCTTTGTCCATAGAGATCGGTCAAACGTTAAAGGGATGTGATGTTGTAAGCACCCTGGAAAGTCTTTATGAACATTACGGAATAAAACCCGAAAGAATTAAGGTTGACAACGGGTCTGAGTTTGTTTCCAAATAGCTAGACAGATAGGCTTATGAGAGAAAAGTTACATTGGATTCTTCACGACCGGGCAAGCCAACAAACAATCCTTTTATAAAATCTTTTAACGGAAGTTTTCGTGATGAGTGTTTAAATACAAATTGGTTCTTATCTTTGCATGACGCGAGGTTAAAAATAGAGTCATTCTTTTGCCAAAAACATGGAGATGGAATTTATAAGTGCAGAACCCTCTCGCGAGGATTGGGACGTTGTAGAAAACCTTGCGGGGAAATATGGCATAAAATTAGCTGC
>JAQWBH010000001.1 GCA_028707405.1 Parabacteroides sp.
TCGAGGTTTGAATGTCGCATATGGAGGGGTTTTTTCGTCGCGTTGATCAAAACCCATATCTTCCGTTTCGTCTTCCAGTAATTCAAACCGGTCGTATGCCTTTGGTTCCTGATAAATAATCAGACGTTTAATGATCGTCGCAAGGTTCATATCCTTACATCCTTTGGTTACCAGTGTCGTTGATTTATTGTGCCAAATGGAGTCTGTTTTTAAACAAAAACCCGCGGCAACACACGGAAAAAGGACCCTAGTTCGAGTTGGACGGATGATCGGATAGCCCAAGTGTTAAAAAAGAAAAGCGGGTCAGATCCGCTCTGACCCGCTTGTTGCACCTTCTAGCAGAAAAGACATCGGAGAAACTCATCCCTCGTTATACCCAGAAAGTATTTTTCAAACTCCACTTCATCTAAGAAACCTGAGATCACACTTTCCCGATAGTGCTTGCCATTGAGCAGACTCGCGAAATAGGCCACATCTTCTTCGCCAAAAAAGTCACCAAAGATGTTCATGTCTTGAATTAGCCCGTCAGTGATGTTAAATTTGAGCTCTAACTTGCCCCCGGCAAAACGTTCTTCCTTTTCTATCGCGCATTCAGGTGAGGCCCCATAGTTCCAGTCCCACTGACTATAGCGTCTCTCTATGAGTTCCTGGACCAAAGACCACTCCTGATCGTCCAAGACATACTCCTGACCTGCACCATTGGGTAGTAGATACTTCAGAAGAGTCTCCTTAAACTCTGCGATCGAAATTGGGTTCTGGAGATGAGGCAGAATATTTGTCACCCGGCTCCGTACAGATTTGACCCCTTTGGACTGTATCTTGTCGGCCCTTACGTTGAGGGCCGCTTGCACAACAGACAAATCAGAGTCAAACAGAATTGTTCCGTGGTGCAGCAAGCGATTTTTCGACCAATACTGGGCGTTACCAGAAAATTTCCTGCCATCGATTGTAATATCATTACGCCCTGAAAATTCTGCCTTCACTCCTAGGCTGGCCAGGGCCTGAATCACCGGTTTGGTAAAGTACTCAAAATTACTAACTACGCTCTTCTCGCTAGTGACGATGAAGGTGAAATTAAGGTTGCCAAAATCATGGTACACGGCGCCTCCCCCTGATAATCGGCGCACCACGTGAATACCCCGTTCTTTGATAAAGGGAGCGTTTACTTCAGCTACTGTATTCTGGTTGCGGCCGATGATGACAGCGGGCTCGTTTTGCCATAGAATCACATAGTCCTGGCTGGGATCTAAGTAATTGAGGGCGTATTCTTCGACTGCTAAGTTGATCCTAGGATCTGTATTTTCATTAATTATTCTGATCATAAAGACACCTCTTTTCGTTGCCTTAGGACGATCTTACGTTAGTTGGCAAGAGGTGTCAATATTTCTTGAGGGTTGTTGTACCGCAAGCGACAACACATTACTCCCCTAGAAGAGGGTGCTAGTCCTCCTTTGCTATCCTATTTGAGATACTCCATGGAGACATAGTTTTCTTCCGCCTTATAGACAAAACCCAGGATGTTGTCGCCTCGGAAGGCAAAAAATTCAACACGGCCAGCTTTGAGCTCTGGTTCGGCATCAAAACTGAAATCGGCTTTTCTCAATTCTTCAATATAGTCGAGGACCACATCGCTATTCTCAACTGTGATCTCCAGAAATAAACTGCCGTCCGCCTGCAGAACATGGTCGATGTGCCCCTTAAGCTCTGGAAGTCCAGGCAACTCATGGGTGGGCCATCTTTGCCCTTGATTTGTAGCCACCTGGGGGTCGCTGGTGGTTCCACCTGCCAATCCGTTGAGAACTATATAGATGGATTTCTTATCGTTGGATTATACCAAAGAAGATTTTGAAACTCGAAAATGGGAAATTTTTAATTCCCTATCGACTGATGGGCTGGATTATGTCCGTGAACACATATTTGACATCGTTGTTAACAAATTAGAAAAAGCTACCAATAAAGCTATTGAGGAACTTGAAAAAATTGAAAAAGAACAAAAAGTGAAGCACGCATTAGCTATTGAACAGTGTAAGAAAGAAGAGCATATAAAATGTAACTATAGGATTGCAGGGGTTCTTGTAGTGGTTGTTGCATCGGTTATTGCCTGTATAGGATTTGTAAGTTTTTGATTAACCAAGTATCTAGGGATTGAAATCATGGAGAATATTATCAAACCTGCCAGTGGAGATCTATTACTATTCCATAAGTGGAATGAAACCGGCTACCAGAAAACGAGCCTTGAACTATCACAGGGCGGAGACATCCAACTAACAGAAGCGAGAGAATGCACATCGTTTGTGTCGTTGGATGAGGGGAATCCCGTTCAGATCACACGGTATTTAGTGTCTATGCTGGATCTGATTGGGTTCATTAAAATGACCGGAATTCTAAGTATTGAAACTGTGATTAAGTATGAACCATTATGAAGGAATGAGGCAGTCTCTCCAAGACCCCCCGAGAAGAGACTGCTGGTTCATTGTCAATTCATAATTACTTTGTAACTATTTAAAGGGGTACGAAGAATAGATCTTGTATTTATTTTATTACTTTTTTTAGATTTACTTTTCCAATCCGAAGTCTGGACCTTAATACGCCTGACTCCGCAACAATATTTTTTAAGCGCATTTCCCTGTTTAGCAATTAAGTACTTATACGATTAAGTACTATAGTACTTTAGTGTATATACACATAACCGAGGAAACAAACTATGTGGATGTCAGATAAGCAGAAAGAAACACTTGAAACGATTAAGAAACTCAATGATATTCCAAATGATGACGGATCTCATATAGATGGATATAAAAGACTGTTCACACAGGCTGAACTTCCGGGGGTCACTCTCCACACGCTCAATGCTTTAGAAGAGAAAGGATTTCTGGTTGAAGACGAACCGTTTGGGTTAAAGGGGGCGATGTATTGGAAGTGGACCGGAAAGGAGATTGAAAATAAATGAAACTTGAAATTAACCCTTGGCTATCTCATACAATAACCGTTTTAGCCATCGTCCTGCTTGTTGGATTTGCTGTTTATATTACAAAATCCATTTGGTGTTTGTTAGGACTTGTATTCATACCAGGTTTGAAAATCCATGAGAAGGACCCACCGGAAAATGACGAGGGAAAATAATGTTTGAAAATAAAACATTTTCAGAAATGGAAAACACCCAAAAAACCTACACCTTGAAACTCTCCGAACTCCAGTTATACTTTCTATACAACGCAATTGATTTTACAAGAGCTAACTCAATAATATCAAAACCTTATGAGGAGTTAATTAGTTACGTAGAAACGGTTTTTAAAGAACAGGATGGAGAGAATAAATGAAGTATCAACGGATAACAAAGGGACCCAACGTAACAATAAAGGTATTTTCCAATGAAAAATATATAAGATCCGTGCGGAGATGTTTAAGACCCGGTGGGTCTGATAGAAGATGGTATGTTCTGTATAAGCACAAGCTTATAGAGGTATTCGGGGATTCAATGGATAACCTACCAGATTATACAACGGTTCGATACATAGTGGTGGAATAAATAAATGATGATAAAGATGATTATAATATCAACTATGTGTTTCCATGTACATTTTGTATTGCGAGTGTAGACTAAACGAGTTAAAAGAGGGGAATATGACATTAGTGCCGATTAAATGCCCATACTGTGAGAAGGATGTTTCAATAATTATCGAAGTTGGCGAAACTAAACAGTATATTTGTTTTCAATGTTCTAATAAATTTACTGTACAATCAAATATTCAAATTTTGAAAAGTGAGGAGCTGAAATGATAACGAATCCTGAGTATATAAAAATGGTTTTAGGTTTGCCTGATGAATTCTTTGCAGGGTGGGAATGGCAAGAAGGAGATCATGCAATATCACTCCGAGACAATAAGAGTGAGGCAATAATTACAGAATTTGATGTATGGCACGATCCGAAAATTATTCATGTTAAATTTGTAGGTGAGATTGGATTCACATATTTATTCAGTCTTGATAATTTAAGACCAGTTCCAAGTCAAGAACAACTTCAAGAACTTATAATTAAAAGTCAAAATTGCAAACCTTCAGATGTATTTAATTTATTTCAAACTTGGTATTATATTTATTCTCATCAAAAGGATAACACGGTGTTTAATTCCTTTAAAGAAGCATGGCTACATTGTTATATGTGGCTGGATAAGAAAGAATGGAATGGTGAATCATGGGTAAAGATATGATCCCCTTTACAATTCAGCCTTCTGAAAAATACCCACGTTCTAAGCTTCAAATACAAACATGGATCGCGGAAAAGAATGAATTTGCAAATCGGAGGAGATCTATAATCCAGATTAAGAAGGAAACTGAGAAAGCATATCTTATAGAGTTTGTGAGTGGCGTTCCTGAACAGTACTGGATTCCTAAGTCAGTTTGTAAGGTTGTTATGAGGATGGAAAAGGGAGTGAGGGAGTTTTTTAAATCCCCGTGAGTGGAATCGAACCACCGTTACGCGCGCTCAACAGAACCAACACACGCTTCTATACTTGTGAAATAACACGTCTGTTATCTACGTAATATAAGCGAGTCTGTCACGGGTAATAGATTATTAGTATTAAAGTATATAAATGGATGGACTGAAAACTTGAATGGAAATGGTGAATTAAATGGATTTCAGCAAAGCTTTAGAAGCTATGAACGAAGGGAAAGGGGTAAGACGCAAGGGTAAGACCCCAATTTCTATAGAATCTGGAGTAATGTATACCCACTATAATAAAACCCTGGACTATGAAAGAGACATAACGTATCTTATGAAGGTCGAAGATATACTAGCTAAAGATTGGGACATTGTGGATGACAACCCAGCATTAGAAGATGCAATATTACTCGCAGTAAATGCACACAACGGACAAAAAGACAAACTCGGAAAAGAATATATTCTGCATCCATTATGGGTTATGAATCATATAGAGGGTCATAATTTAAAGATTATTGCTGTGCTTCATGATGTCGTAGAGGATACTAACATAACTTTGAGTACTCTTTCTGAGTTAGGATATCCCGCTGAAATTGTTGAAGCAATTGATGCTATAACAAAACGTCCAGGGGAAGACCGTCATGCATATTTAGATAGGGTAATGAGTAATCCATTGGCTTTGCAGGTTAAGAAAGTTGATACTCTGCATAATACATCGGATGAACGAATGAAATGTTTACCGGATGATGAGAGGAAACGATTATCTGAAAAGTATGAAAATGATGCTAAGTATATAAGGAGTAAAGGAGCGTATAAATAAATGTCAAACGTAACTGGATGTCAGATTGGATATCGAACAAAAATCAACAAATGTAATGATTGTCAACGTGCTCCCTATGCAAGTGAGAAATGTAAGGAATTGATATGTACTAAAGTTGGAGAAAACTGTTATATTTCTAAACCATTTCTCGCATTGATGTTAGATTCTCCTATTATAAATTGAATATTATTAATTTATTATTTTCAGTGCGTTTTTATAATTTTATTTACTTCAATTTCTATTTCTATTAAAATCGTTAATAATACCAATCGATAAATATAACAACATTATATTAAAATGATGTTATATTATAGTATTATTATATTGTTTACTTTTAATTAAAGGTGTTTATATATATCGTTATTGAACAACAACGTTTTTAATATTCCCACCCAATTATATAATAGGACAATAAATAATACACTTTTAATTTAAATAGCATATATCTTATGTATATTATATAATAGAATCGATAAATAACGACGCTTTTTTTAGTTTGTCCTACTCCCCTAAGTAAAGGACAAAATGTAATTTCGAAATCATAATTTTTATCATTATATATATACTGAAAGTCAAAACGAAAGTTATTTAATACATGGTGTCCTATATGTTTGTGAAATAGGACATTAATTAATTTGGTGATATCATGAGTAAACCTAAGCAAATTTGTGGAAACTGTTGTAATTATCAAATATTGCATCATGAAGAAGGATGTATCATTACAAGGGGGTATACAAAATCAACTGATAAATGCAAATGTGAATCATTTAAAAGTAAATCGCAGTTTGAAAGAGAAGACGAGGAAGCATATAGAGAACATATGGAAAGAGACTAAGCCCATGCTCCCGAAACGAACACGATACACGACCGGAGAAAAGGCACTCTCAATAGATGAATGGGGACTCTTACAGCCATGTATAGATAACCTAGAAGATGAAGTAATGCTTAAACTTGCGGTCTCTACAGGAATACGGAGGGAAGATATAGGTTATAGTCCAAAACATAATTCTGGAATTCGAATCTCAGACATTGAAGAGTTATCCGATGGTACAGGCAGACTGAAATTTTTAGAACATAAAAAAAATCGAATTCACGAAGTCCCGATTTCCAAAGAAATGATGCGTCTTATCAAACTCCTTATAAATTCAAGAGACCGGAAACAATCATTCCTCATTACTTACTCAGGCCGTACATGCCATCGGAGGCTCCAAGAGTATTGTGATAAGGCAGGAATACCTAGAAGACCTTTCCATGCTCTTAGAGCGACCTGTATTAAGCTGTGTCAGAAGAATGGATGGCGGGTTGAAGAAGTTGCCAAACTTACAGGGGATACTATAGCTGTGATTCAAGAGCATTATAGCACTCCCTCGGATAGTGAGATGCAGGATGCTATTAGAAAGAAGGCGATTATTTGAATGCGATTGGCGGGGAGACGAAGAAAGGATTGGACGGAAACCGGAAGTGTAAAAAATGAATTCACTTAAAACCCGCTTAGAAAATAATATTTATTTCATTCAAAATAATTATCCGAGTACTCCGATTGAAAGAATAAGATACGTCAAAATCGTTAAAGAATGCTACATTCTAATAAATAAGCTAGTGGATTCAGATTTTGATTATATACAACCTAAAATTAAACAATGCCTGGGAAAATGCCAACAATTTTTAGGTGGTAAAGAAATAGGCAAATCGCTTAATACATCTCAGTGTCGGAAGATAAAAGACAAGTTTTCTAATAAATGTGCGATATGCGGGTTTAATGTAAATAGTATTTTAGAAGTTCATCATGTAATACCTAAAAGCTTGTGTGGGAAAAATGATGAAAATAACTTGATCGCGCTGTGCCCTACATGCCATGTGATTTTTCACGACATTGAACAAAAAGGTAAGATCACCGATGATATCGAAGACTATCTTATAGTTAATGGAATTTTGGAAAGCACAACTGAATATACAAAACATCTGATTATAGAAAAGCAATCATACCAAGCATCGTTTAATGACATTGGATGTATGATAGAATGCAGAATTTAAGGCATTATCAGAGTTTGAGTTTTACAGATTATGAACTTCGGGATATTAAAAAACGTTTAACTGAGTGGGGAATTCTCCGAGATTAAGTTCTCGGTTTATTCCAATACGGACTTTTACATTTTGGACATACCATAGGGTCATCTTTTTTTCTTTTTATCCATTCATGCAAACATCTTTCGCACCTAAAACCATCCACTTCTATTTTGATTTTTGCCATGCTTGAGTATTTGATTAGGTGGTATATAACGATTTGGTATATTATCTAGTAGTAATATATTTATATGATTACTTACATAATATATGAGTAGGTAATCTATTATGACGTGCGTTTCCCATACAACCGATGAGATAAAACATGGCATTGTTTTAAAAAACTGCCTCTGGTGTGATGATAAATATAACGAAACCGGATCTTATTATAACATGGATGGATTCTGCAGCGAAGATTGTTATAATGCATTTAAAGAAATTCATGTAGAATTGCCTTTGAAAATGATAAACGTGGCTACAAAAATATGTGTTATTTGTGGATCGATGTTTATAGGAAATGAAGAATTTTGTTCTGCTGAATGCAGTATTCCTTACTGTGAAGAAAGAGGAATCTGGTATCAAAGAGTGAAATTGAAACGCCGAAACCCATACTGTAAAAAGTTTAATCCCGAATTCAAAGAAAGAGTACGAACATATTTTGGGAATACGTGTGTAATGTGTGGGAAAAGTGAAGAGGACAACGGGCAATCACTGTCGGTTCATCACGTTAATTATGACAAAAAAGCTGGATGTGATGGAAATACGTTATCATTTGTATCATTGTGTAGGTCTTGCCACCAGAAAGTACATGGAAATCGGAAGCATTGGCAAGTTTATTTTGAGAATATTATTGATACTGAATATAATCAGAAATGCTATTATACAAAAGAAGAATATAACAGTTTAAAAGCTCAAGAATCTACCTCTTGATCTCCATTTTTTAATTACAAACACATAGGTAAAATGAATTTCTTTTTTGGTCGAGTAACACGATTTTCAAACCATTTATAATAGAGTGTATTTATTATATTCTAATACTGTCTTGCGTATTACCTATTAATAAATTGGTGTTACGTGGCTTTGGGTTTTGATGGATTTGTATTACCACCAGTTATAATTTAATTTTTGGTTTTTGAAATTGAAAATTGCCTAATAAAATTAGATTTAGTTTTAGTTTTAACGTTAGTTTTAAATATAATGAAGTACTATTATGGCATAGACAAGAAGTAAAACGGACTTAACACGAAACGGAGATTAACAAACATGGAAACTGAAACACTCGTACAACTGACCACTAAATATAATGCAAATATTGTTTACCACCACTTTAATAAACATAATCAATTGGCGTGCCTAGACGAATGCAGAGCACTTTTTAGAGATATTCTTAAGATGTGCAATAAAGATGAAAGGAGAGAGATTCTCGAAAGTCTTGTGAAGTACGATTTTAAAGAAGAGATTAAGAAAATGATTGAGTGATTATAAATGCCTTTCAAAAAACAATACACAAAACAAGACTTCCTTTCTGTTCTTACACACGACTGGCAGAAAACCCGGGAAATTGCGGATAAAGTAGGATGTAAGAACTTACTTGTCACGAATACCCTCCTTGAAATGGATGAAGTTGAATGGCGATGGACAAAAGGTGGGAAGCAAGGAACTAGAGAATGGAGATTAAAGGAATGTGATAATAAATGAATGAGCGCAACGAAGAACTTGAACTATATAAGTTAGTTACAAAAGATGTTTCGGAGTTTGGATGGGTAAATGATACAGTATTTAATGTGTGGCTTTATCATTTTGAGCTATCTGATTTCATAAAAGATATAATTAAAATATTTGATGGTTGTATGTGCGATGTGCCTTTGCAAGCTTCTATCACTAAAGATTATGTCGTGATTGATTTGGCTGACATGCTTTTCGATGAAGACATTGAGATCGAAAGAGTATTTCCAAAAGATGAATATAAACATTAATTGACGAAATGTGGGGAAACTGGAACTAGAGAATGGAGATTAGAAGGAGTGAAAAAATTGGATTTGGAAACAGTAACTAAATTAAACGATATTCTTCTACCGTTTGGTTATACAGTTGGATCTCTCTGTTTTGAGATGAAAAATTATGAATGGGCTGCGGAAATTGCAAGTAAAGAAGGAAACTTCGAAGTGGCACATAAAATAGAAGATGAACTAAAAGGTTTTCTTTATGCTAATCCAGGAAAACTGGATTTCGCGAAAATAAGATGTGATGATATTTTACGAAAATATGGAATTGTATAAGTAATTTGAAAAGAAGGAGTTGAAATAAATGCCAACTTTATTAGAAAGAAATACTCAACTTAATGGTTACCGAGATTGTGATAGTTGTAAAAAACAGTCAACATGTGAGAGATTCGGATGTTTAATTACAAATTGGGCTTATTTCTGTGGGAAATTTGAGAAGAAGGGAGCGTGAATAAATGCAAGTCTCAAGACGAATAAAAATAACCATGTCTGAAGAAGAAGCAAGTAAGCTAACATGTGAAATAGATTCGCTGTGCGTCAAGTTTGATAAAGAGTACGTCGGTGGAGAGTATGACGAACTTGACGACTTAAAAAAGTTGAAATTGTTAATTGAAGGAGAGTGAAAACATTGACTGAAAAATTCAAACTTTCACAAGAGCACATTGAAAAAATCGAACGCATGATCAATAATGTTATTTCTACAGGCGGTGGATCAGATGACATGGAATTAAAAATCATTGATAATGCTGAATGTGAAGCTTTTCTTACCGCAGGCATTGAAGCATATTGGAAATAGAGTGAGTAATATGCTTCCTAAACATATAACCCGCCATCATTTCAAGCGGTTAAGTCCTGAAATAAAACAATATGAGCCGGTTTCAATTGAAGAATGGGCAAAGAATTTTCACGATGCATGTGAGATTATCAGTAGGGGATGGAAAGTAAGGGAGTGAAAAATAACGTATCAACAAACGAAAGAATATATAAAACGTCAAATTATAAAATTGATAGAACAAACTAATGACACTGAACACCTGGCAGGAAAGGTGACTATATGGGATATCAGGAATGTCATTGAAGAAATTTCACATCCGCCTAGTACGTTAGGGTATCATGAGGTTGATGATTTTTACAAGATAAATACAGATAACGCAGATTAAATGGAGTTGAAAACAATGGAATTTGAAGAATTTAATCTAAAATTCAAAACCCTCCATGAAAAAGAAGAACGGTTAATGGCAGAAATTCAATCGGTTCAAAATGAGAGGGGCGAGTTTTATAAACTGGCTGTGAAAGATGGTTTTGTTTTTGAATCGGTTTCCAAAACTTGGAATAAAGAGTAACGAGACGCTGGGATTTCCACACATACATAAATTTTGATGTCTGTGCAAACCATCATTTCCCATAAAATCTTCTAGTCTCATTATACAATATCGAACTTTCAGATGGAGAATAAGACCGATTATACAAGTAATATTCTCCAACCAATCCCGTATAAAACCCAGCCGGTGTATCAGATATTGTTCGTGCTCCAACGATTACATCAGCAGACACATCATATATAGAAGTGAACGACGCATCAAAAGTTTTTGTAACAGCCTTGGGGATACCATCCACGTCGAGTCTTAGAGTTCCTGCATCCCAAGAAAACCCGTATAGATGCCATTGATTGTCAAAGACATCAACGGTTGTTAAATAATCCTTAATGTGACTGGTATATTCTCCATTGTCAGATAACAGGACTCTCATTCTTTTTTCATTTGCTTGATCAGTACCAATCATCCACCCTCGTTCGGATGATCCGGTATCATATTGACCAATCAGGCATCCTTCGTATTGGCTCCTTGCCCAGATAAAAACGGAAAAATGGGATAGATTAAGCATAATTCCCAGAATTTTTTAGGATTTCAACTATTTCTGGTATACAAGTGTACATCCAGGCTCTGATACTATCTCTTGATTTTTTGTTGATTGTAATTGTTTCATCGTTCACTGTATATGTATCTGGCATGTCAATAAATTTCGTAATTTCTCCATACACATAAAATAAAGTTGTTGTATCCGTCATTTCATTATAGCGGTTTTCCTCTGTGATGTTATACCAATAGAATATAAAAACTCTATTTTTTCTAATTGCATCTACATAGAGGTATTCGTCTAATGGTGTTCCGTTTTCTGCCACTTGTATTACATTTTCTCGCGTACTGGGTCTTATTGTGGATTCTGACATTCAAATCACATCGTGTATTTTAGCTAGAGGGTTTATAATTTGTTTTCCGACTATGTCCTGCAAACTTAACTTATCACCGGCAAGATGAATATCGTCTTTTGCAATTTCACTGAATTTATTCATTGTATAACCTCACGGTCTGAACTCGAGGCGCGCGCCGACATACCGACTCGAATACGAAGGAGCGTAATACGCAGCCCGATCGCCGACGCCGGAAGCCAGGACGGCATCCCAACAGCCGCCGGACAGCACGATCACTGGGTTGATCGCAGAGTGATAATAAGAATCGCACGCACCAGTTGAACTTGTTCCTGTCACGGCTAAAGGCATAAATGTTAATGCGCCTAGTCGATCTGTTTGAAATGTCGAAATATAGTTATCTGCAAGTGGCAATTTTACAGGCAGTGTTTCATACGATCCTTCTGGCAACGTCCCGGCTATTGTTCCAGTTCCATTTTGTTTCGTAACACGACATGACCCGTCTGCCATTATATTTATACCAGGCGTGAATTTCCAAACATTGCCCCATGGATTTTGTCGATTTAGTACTGATATTGCGACAAGTCCATCAGTGCCTGTGCCTTTGCCAGTGCCCCAATAATCAAGGTTTGAATCAATTGAGTTTGAACCTGTATTTTCACCCGCGAAACCCGAACCAGTTGGTTTATTAACGACCCCAATGCCGCTCTTTGCTTGTGAGTCTCTCGTACCATATCTGATATAATATAGTAGTTGGTAGAGCGCGTCACTGTATACCCCACTGATAGTCCAGCCTGTACCCTTATTAGCAGCGAATAGTAGAGCGTCATCAATCGTAAACCGTCCAGAATTTGGACAATCTGGATACGCAACTTCCCCACTGATTGGTACTTTTCCGGTAGCAGAGCCCAGTTTGAATTTTGAATCTGCGCCATCTAAATATCCATTTGCTTCATATACCCCAGAAAACCAGTGGTCGTGTAATGTTCCCCCACCAGCGTAACAATTTGGGTGATATGAAAAACCAACGTGATTAGAATCGAAAGGAGCTACCCAATAACGCTGAAAATCGCCATCTAGCTCGTATTTGACCTGAACGTTTGGATACCTCGACATTACATCGCCAGAAGCACCAGTTAAATCAAGTCCGGCTCCGGATGGAGTGGTTCCATATGTGGGTATTCCAGCCGGTGTTAACGTACATTTCCAGATTTGACTAAATATTTCATGGTAGTTGAAATATTTTTCAGTTGGTGTGATATATTCTCCGGTTTTATCAATCCATTGCACTGATGCGGACATCGTTGAGTTGTCAATTTCAATTCCAATAGGTGCCGATGGATGATATTCTAATTCAGCATAATTGACAAGGTCGTCAAGTTCTGCATCGTCTATTGTTAGTGTGTGTGCGGTCATAGTTAATTCCTTACGAAAGTTGTAAGCCCATTTGATGTTAGAATTTCATTTCCACTGGATAATAATACAAGTTCTACCCCTGGAGTTCCATCAATTGAAGTGTATGATTTGATGAAATTGGGCAGTGAACCGGCCACGTTAGCATCAAGAACGTCTGGAATCAAATCCGAATTAGTATCTCGTGTAAGATTAGAATAAATTAATTGCCCGTGGTAAATTACGCCATTCCGGGAATTTAAAACGACTTGTGTAATTTTTCCAGACGAGTTAACAGTAAATTGTAATTTTTTAGGTCTATATGTTTGCAGGTAAAAGTCAACTTTTGAACTGGTTGAATCATAGATTGCAAACCAATTTCGTTGTAAATTCAGAATGCCTGTATTCGGGTCATAATCGTATGTAAGTGAGTATGTTCCAGCGGCTGGAAGAATATGACCTGCGTCTAGTGTATATTCGTTATATTTTGAGAGTAAATCAGGATGACCAGTTTGGAGTACTAATGTGTCACCACTCAACCCGTCGATTGTAATGTTTCCAAATGCTTTAATCCGGTTAAATGGGGCTGACGGAGGGGGTAATATCATAATAACCTCTTAAATACACTTTTCAATTTTTAAGTTGATGTACCATTTTCTAGGGAATATATACACATTGCTTCCAGATTTAATTACGAATTCTCCTAAATAATCGCCATGAAGCGCGCTTTCAAATTTAAAAGGGATTATAATTTCATTGGATGAATCTTCGTGACGACATAATATACTCTGCCTGTTTTTTTCGTGCCCGTCAACAAAATTAAACCGGACACTCGCGCCAGATAAATTAACATTATCTCCACCAAAATCCAGTGTGTATTTCAAATCCCCTCGGAATCCCTGTTTTATGGTTATGTTGTCCGTATTCCCACCTTTTCCCAGATCATGATTGAGAGGTAATTATTTCCACTCGGTATATGGACAGTCGAAGTGGAACCAACTACTACAAATTCCCCCTTGAACTCGCCAGATGTTAGTGTTTCAACGGCTGAGAATTGGGCGGTCACTCCTCCACGAGCTGCCGAATAATACGTCAATATACCATTTGTCTTGACCCACCCCCCAAGTATACAATCGATTTCGTAGGGGATTGATTCAGTTGCTATATCTACCATTACCAGTGTTACCGTTTTTCCAGTGAGATCGAGTACTCCATCATCGTCTGATAGTATATTACCGACGGTATCAACATCGCCTTGTTTGTACTGGATATTGTAAGTCACTGGTCAACCACCGCTGTATATATTTTTTGAGGGGATATTATACAGGTCAATGGATAATTGTAATCATCGATGGATTTTACAGATATTGGATACCCATTTGAAGTTTTTACCGTGTATCCATCAGCAGTTTTCATAATATCACCTTGTTATGTCGTAGGTTCTTTCCATGTGGTGATTTCCACTGTTCCGATGGCCGTATGCGCAGAATCATTGTTAATTAGTGTACAATATGTATACACTGGAATTGCTATAGGATCAATTGCAAAACCATCTGATGTTCCGGCTCCCAATGTAAGAGTGGCTATTATCCTAGGAATTGAAAGATCTTCATGGTCACTTCCGTATAGATTCATCGTACAATTTGTAGACATCCCTGTTTGAGCAAACGATACGCTCATTTTTGCATTATTGCCAGTAGGTACCCCGGCGGATGTTGCCGTGCCAGACGCTGCAACAGTACGGTTAGTAAATAACGATGTTGTAGTTGGTTGTAATGACTTGTACTCAACCGAACCGAAATTGATATTAAAGAATAATTCGTCAAGTTGGTTTGCGGTTTGAGGAGTTATATACTCACCGTCGATGATTGGCATATTTAACCCCTCACAAAGACTGTAAGCCCATTTGATGTTAGAATTTTAGCTCCACTCGAAAGTAATAGTAACTTTCGTCCCGGTGTTCCATCGTGTCTAACGTAATCATTTACTCCATCGAAACTTACAGCAGATTGCCCATTTGGAGCATTTTTGTATACCCCTCCGGAAATAATCCCGTAATTACTATTTCCTGAAAGATCTGCCAGTTTTGTGTCGAGTCTCCTAGAACCTTGCCCGTCTATATGAAGTACACGCGCTGAGTCAGTTGGTTTATAAATATGATTAATAGTCATTATTGGCACCTCACATCGCATTAATCACAAAACTCACGGTTATTGCGGCTGCACAATTAGCTGTAAAGATACCACCTACTTTTATGGTTCCGTTTCCTATTCCAAGCCCATACAACGCATAACAGCGATTTGTCGCGGAACCTGTAATTATTTCTACTGTACGGATTGTTATAAGTTGATCTGTTGTGTTTACACCGTCGGTTTTAACCTGATTATATATTTTTAGTGTGAGATCCCCTGCGGTATTTTCCACAGGTTTTGTGACAGAAAGAACATAATTTCCAGATGGAGAAGCTTCAGACAATGAAAGTGCGGTAGTCTTTTTTTCAGTGAGTCCTTCACCGATTGCATATGATAGTGATCCCGATGCTAACGCGGTTGTAGGAATTGGAGAGTCAACTGTATTGATAGGATGAACTGTAAAATTAACCGTGATTGCTCCGCTGTCTGTTGCGAAATATCCACCAACTTTTATAGTTCCTTCCCCAATTCCAATTCCAGAAATTAGAAAACTACGATTTGTCGCAGATCCCGTTATTTTTTCTACCACTAACGACGTCACATATTGATCAGTTAAGTTCACACCATCGGGAGAAATTTGATTATATATTTTTAGTGTGAGATCCCCTGCGGTATTTTCCACAGGTTTTGTGACAGAAAGAACATAATTTCCAGAGGATGAAACGGAGGATAGAGACAGCGCGGATGTCTTTTTTTCGGTTGTTAGCACATCATCAGCAGTAAATACCAGAGACGAGGTTATGAGTGGAGCGGCTGTGAGGGGAGGAGTTGCAGGATTAACCACGTTAACTATAATCGGTACAACCTCTCCGTCGAAGATGATTCGGAGTGTGTCACCGTTGGAAATGCCTGCGTCTTCAACGTAGGAGAGAACCCCGTTTGTGATTTCAATGTCGAAATCCTGAGTTCTGTCGGCTTCCTTGAGGAATAAAGTATGTTTTCGTGGATCTTCCGAATTATATATCTCGATTTGTTTACTGATATTTCTGATTGAGGCGATATTTTCGGTGGTTAGGGTATTGTAGGGGGGTAATAGTGTAATTGTTTGAGCGGATGCGTTGAGTGTATAGTAAGTTGGGGGGATGACACGGTCCATTATGTATCACTCCAGAAGCAGAAGATATAATCAGAATAATATATCATGGATAATATAACAACGGTTTATAATAAAAACGTTTGTATTATTGTAATTATATATTGTTGCCACATACAAAAACTAGAGAATTGAGTGTAGGCGTTCCGACCATTATTAGGCTGTGTGGAATGAAATGTATTCGAAAAAAGAAAACGTTTAATGAAGAGGTCCTGCGTGGGTATGCGTTGGAAAAAAGAAAGGAACTTAAACGTTTAATGCTCTAATTTCTTAATCGCATTAAGTACGGCCCTGACGGTTACACGATCATATTCTTTTATGTTCTCAGGAAGTTCAGTGTATGGGTATAGATCCGTATGGCACTTATTACAGTGTTTCGTAAATTTAGGAACGGTTCTTACACATTCAGCATTTGTTATTTTACGAGTGCAGTCATTGGGACTATGAAATCCCTGCTCAAATTTCTCTTTCATCCATGCATTGTGAACTTCTTCTGCAAGTTTTTCGATATAGTTTTCAAGATCCATCTAATCCCCTTCATAATTTTTGATAAATATAATGTCTCTCCGCTACCATGATGTTATCCAAACATTCATTATCAGTTCGGAGAAGACCACAATTCGAGCATGATCGGTATGTCTGTTTTGTAGCTCCAAACATGAGGTTACAGCCGACTATTTGATATTTAGTGTGTTGTTTCATCGTTAACACCTCCACCTCATAATATCCCAACTAGGCAAATAATCACACCGAACACAACCAGAAACAGTAAGAAATGTTCAATCAAGAAATCAAGTATGGTTGTTATAATTACTCCTGTAACTCCGAGGAATATAACTATTAAAAATACTACCCCGCAAATAATATGTTTTAACAGGTTCATTTCACACGCCTCATAATAGCTCGTCTAACAAACTCTTCACCATAAGTAGAGGAATAACCCTTCCACTTCATACAGAACGCTTGTGTAGCTTCGTCTACGTTCAAGTCTGAATGTTCACAAAGAAATACTTTAATATCATCTTCCAGCAAACTAAGATGTTCTCCAACCCATTCTTCGAAAAATTCATACTTTATTCTGTACAGATCCCGGTATTGTGGTTTTGTTTTCGCCCATGCTCTTCTTTTTGCGCGGTAGTCAGGATTATTCTCGATATGTTGTTTGAGATCAAAAAGGAAGGTAGGGTCTATTGCCTCCGGGAATGTTGGAAGGTAATCTAATTTTGAATATTGGAGAAGGTTGGAGATACTATCTGATAATTGCATTTTTTAAAACATCCCATATTTCCATTTCTTAACTCTCTCACAGAATTTGAATTTTTCATTCTCGGTTTTTATAATATAGTGTCCATCTAAAAGATAGCGCCAATGTTGGTATATGGATTCGTGGTCTGCGGTTTTATAAAGGCTGGTGGAAACGTCCATATATGTAAATTCCAGTTTAATAAATTTAGTAAGAATTTCGATCATCACGTTTCTTTTTAACTGTTTACCTCCATGTATACATATCCGGTTTTCTTGTTTTTGCAGGTGTTCACTAAATACTTCTTCGATTTCATTTCGTGAGGGATAATCAAGTTCTGTGAGTATAGTTGGAGACTTGGTTTTTTGAGCATTGAGTAATCTACAAATTGAAATTTGAGTAATTTTCATCCCAGTCTCATCTGATAGTATTTTTGCTATATCTGAAACGAATAACCCGGTTTCTTTCATTTCACATACTTTTTGTATAAGAAATGGGTCATCGAGAATCGTAATCGGCATTTTCATAAAACCCCCAGCCGGCTTTTAATATATGTGCCCTCGTGACTGGATAATATACGTTCTTTATTTTTTACGTAATACGCCTTCTTCCGCTCAGAAATGAGTTCTTTGTTATTGGTCCTGTATTTTTTTTGACGTATCGAGATAGATTCTTTATTTTGTGCACTATATTCTTTTTTCTGCAATGATATGTCATCTTTATTTTGATCGCGATGTCTTTTTTGATATTCTAATAAACGTTCTTTATTTTTATTATAATATTGTCTCTTTTTCTCTGCAAGACGTTCTTTATTTTGGTCATAATACATTTTTTTTCTTAATTTCACATCATTTTTATTTTGCTCAATGTACCCTTTCCTCCGGATATCAATTGACTCTTTTTCGTGTGCCCTATATTTCTTAAAATACGCCACTAACCTTGCTTTATTATTCGTTCTATACTCTTTTTGATAATCAACTATGTTTTCTTTGTTTTTTGTTCGATATTCACTTTGATACTTCTTTATACGATCTTTATTATTTACACTATATTCACGTACACAACCTTTACACTGAGAATTCAAACCGTCTTTCTGAGAACGTTTTTTATAAAACTCACTCTCATCCTTCTCAATTCCACATTTACTACACTTCTTCATATCACTCATCCCCTTCCAATTCCACCTTCTCTTCATGCTCTCGATCAATCACAACATTTCCCGAAGTCAGAATAAACGGAACATAATCCTGATGTAAAAATGGAAATCCATGAGAAGGTCCCACCGGAAAATGATATGCTGATTCAGGAGAGGTTTGCAAAGTATTCCTCCGTGATTGGGCCTGCTGCGTTACATAGGTTCACAAATGCAGAAATGTTATAAAGAGACCGTTGAAATGGCGTAATTTCTCGTTCTTTTGGGTTTGTGTGTTGGTTCATAGTTGTGGCTCTGAATTTTTACTAGATTAAATGTTTATTTTGGTGAAATAAACAAAATAAACAAAATAAACAAACAAAATAAACACAAAAATAAACAATTTTGTTTTAGATAATCGGTATCAGGAGGATTATAAAAAACTCTAAATAAACAAAACAAACAAATTCAAGATAACATATATTTCCTGTATAGAGAATATGATTATTTATTTTCTCTCCTAGTGTATGTTATTTCTAAATTGTTTGTTTTGTTTATTTTATATTATATATTATGTCTTCTAATACCGATTAATCGTTTTCTAATTTGTTTATTTTTTGTTTATTCCTTGTTTATTTGATGTTTATTTCACTATTTTATATTCTGTCTGGTTAACTTTGAATATTTTTCCAGTGGTTGATAGAATTGTCAATAGTTCATCAAGTTCAGGAAAAGTTAATATTGCCCTCATCCGGAAGAGTTCAGCTTTATTGTGTATCCTTGTTAACAGCTTAATAGTATCAAAAATCAAATTGATTTTTTCATATTGAGAGAATATAGTTTCCTCTTCCTTGTTTGCTTTAGTATCAACTTCATTATACCCCACCAGATCCCCTGCAATGGATTTTGTTATTCTAACTCCCGCATATGGGCCGTACCCCTTTCGCGAGGATCTATACGTCCCTGGTCGCTTCGAGTCGTTTGAAATTGTGATACCCTGTTTAAACCAATCCTCTCTAATTTTAGTAGGGGAGAATCCTTCCTTTTTCATTTTAGCTGAAAACTCGGTCCCAATTACATCTATAAAAGTATCATCAACGAATCCATATATCTTATTTTTTTCAATGGTAACAATATCATCGTATTGGGTATTGAATCTTGCAAATCCTTTATAATCAGAATTAATCCAATCCATAATGACCCGGAGAGCTCGGATATATTCAAGTTCCACTGGCTTATCCTGGATACATTTTTTATAATATTTATTTACAATCGGGTTTGAATCTTTTTGCGGCATCCCGATCTCGATAAATACCTGTTCAAGAATGTACCCGGCTAACATAATACATGCAAAAATAGACTTAGATCTCCCTTCAATGTTGGAATTATTTTCAGGTAAATTATCAAAGCACGTTTCATATCTTTTTTGCAATTTTCCCGTACTCGCCCATTCAAGAACTTTCTGTAGGTATAACTCTATTATATGCCCGTGATTGTCCCGGATTGCTCGTTTTACAGCATTGATCTCTTTTGTCGAGAGGTCAGGTAATGTGTCATCGAGTTCATTAACTCTATATTGCTGTCCAGAGTTCTGCAAACAGTCCCTAATCGGCTTCTCGCCTGTGAACATAGTACTTGTATGGAACTCTTCCCCGCCGTCCCTCTGCCCGTCTACGGTACTCTTTACACGGCCTTTATTGCTGGTGAGGGGGTATACCAAATCTGCCAAATGCTCCCCTGCATCTGAACTTTCATCGATTAAAACTGGCAAGTCTGAAAAATCCCTTATATGAACTAAAATCCCTTTTGCTGTACTTTTAGCTCCTATTGTAAGTCCCTCTGCATCTCCGATCATCGACAGTGGGATTTGCGCCGAAAATGTTTTTCCACAAGATGTATTTCCATAATGATCTGTGGCGTGAGACTCAACGCCTAATATAGATTTAAGCGGGGCAGACATCGCATCATAACATTTGAAACGAATCAATTCAAAATTTAAAATCTCTTTAGTGCCCTCAATCCATCCCTCTAATGTGCCCTTCTTCTCAAGTTCAGGAAACCCTTTATTATTCCCAACTGATAATATGGGCTTAATTCCATCAAGGGATATTGCCCGATCGCCTAAAACAAAAATGGACTTATCCTCACTCCATCCTGTCTGCTTGGCCGAATATTCTTTTTTGAGGCGCGGGCCAAACTCTGCGATACATCTACTTATATAGTCAATTGTTTCAACCAATAGTATATTTTCAGGGCAGTTGATCCCCTTTGATAAAAACACAGTTTTAAGCTCTTTACGTGATAAGAGCGTACTCTGACTTGCCCAAAACTCTCTCACGTCCCCGGTATATGTAGAATACCTAATCTTGAAATAAATCTGGTCTCCTTTAAGTGGCTCGCTTACTCCACAAATGACAAATGGTGTCCTGCACACATCTTTTGTGAAATATTTCTTCTCATGAGTTTCTTCATCAATTGTCTCGCATATTCTAAAAAGCCCAGCGTTCCTAATTGTATAATATCCCTTTTCTACCGCAGGGACTTCATAGTCTTTCCATTCCCTTACTATATTATTAATATATGATTTTTCAAGATCGGCTTCTTCTCTTGCCTTTATTATATCATCTGTAATATTTTCGATATCCCAACTTTCCTCTTTATAACACTCAGCAATCGTTTTAAGTTGTACATCGGTGAACCCATATTCCACTATCTTATTATTCTCATCTACATTTTTTAAATTTGAAACTGTATACACAAATCTGCGATAGTCTCGATGTTCTCCAAAAAACACATCTATTAGTCCTGAGTTCATATTAGACCACGCTTTAAGCTCTGAATCTAACACAGGGCATTTATTAAACTCAGCAACCGGGGTCACAAACAAGCCCCTCCTTATTACGATATCCCAATACAACCCATGAATTAAAAATAGACTGAGTTATACTTTCCAGTTTGTGATATCCTTCCGGATCTTGTATTGGGTCCATTTGGGATAATTGATTCTCAAGTACTGTATACGAATTGTATAAGACACGGTTGTTATATTCAATAATTGCGATTGGGATTGATAAATTCTCGATACTGTTATCTATGTCAATTCCTATCATAAGGGTGGCTCCAAGTTTTAAGTTTACTATTTTTTACTTACACTACAATCTTTTCAGGGAAATCCCCCGGAAACGTTTTTTGGAATGCATAGACCACAGCATCTTGTATATCCATTTGATTCCGCTCTGCTATACTCTTTATCTTTGCATGGTCTCCTTATCCGCGTCACCGTGCGCACTTTTCCCCTTTCCACCCCAATAAGAATCACCTAAATTAAGCCATAGTGTACCATCATCCCTAAGCACCCTCTTAACCACTCTAAACACTTCAACCAAATTATTAACATACTCTTCAGGTGTAGGCTCTAATCCGATTTGTTTATCTACTCGGGTGGCCCCACATTTGAGGCAATGCGTCCTATCTCCTCGAGTAACACGCTCATTGAAAACAGCTTTATTGTCTGCGTCATTCAAATTTATAGTATGATCACAGTTCAGAGAACCACCTTCCCATTTTGCGGTGTTGTAATCTCGAAGGCCGTAATAAGGAGGACTCGTAACACAACAATGAATCGATTTATCAGGAAGCGTTTTTAGGACTTCTCTACAATCTCCAATTTCAATCTGAATCAAAGCATTTCCTCCACAACGCAAGTATCCATATATCTAGGCATCAAGCCAGTAACCCCACACACAAAGACAGGCTCTCTTGATCCAGTAAGCAGGAATTTCAGATTATCACAATTCGTATCCCTGCACGTATTGACACTTACCATCATTCAGCCTCAACAATACCACGATGTTTTTTCAATTGCAACCAACGATATACAGTAGTTTTTGAACATTCCATTTGTTTTGCAATTTGAGCTACATCTACACCTTTTAAGTACAGTTCCTTTATTGCGGGAACATCGACACTCGGTCGTGGTCCTCCCCAAGTTGTTCTGAGAAGTCCCATTTTTCGCCGGACATAAATAACCGTGTTTCTAGGGCAGTTTACTTCCTCTTCAATATCTTTATCTTGCATTCCTGCGCGGAGTAAGTATTTTATTTTAGCGTGGTCATATGTTTGTTTTCGACCGCTTGTTTTTACGGTGTAATGTCCGATGTTCTCACCTCCACAAGGTTGTTTGTATCTTCTTCCAGGCAGCCCTTACATGGATAATTGCATAATATTACAGGCGACTGTGCCCTGCAACATAATCTTTTTAATACCGAATTACAAGCTCTACATTTCGGAGGTATAGAAGGAAGTGGTTTCAACTTCACACACCCCACAGCCCATTTTGTTTTTTAACTCTGTTAACTGTGTCATTCGATACATGTAATTTTTTACATATCTCACGGGTTGAATTGCCAGCATGTACCAAATTTAGTATTTCAGTTTCAATACGGTGAGGGATTCGATAGGATACCCGAAATATTCTATGAGCGTCAAGGCGGTCAAATTCTTCTTGAGTAACTTCTAGGCTCATACGATCATCTCCCTCCATCTTTCGAACTTATTGAAAGCAATACATCCCAACACTATACCCAATTCAGCCACTATACATCCTGAGAAACTTATCAATGCGGGGGATATCATGCTATCATCTCAGCATAACTCAATAGATCAACGTTAACCGCATGTAACTCAGCTTCGAGCCGAGCCTTTTTAGTTTTTAAATAAATCAGATCATTGTAAGGCTCTACATCGAGTTTTAATATCGAAGCATAGTTAAGTCGTAACCAAGCTTTCAAAAGTCCTTTATATCGTTTGATAGCAAGCGTTCTAGTCCCTGCAAATAATACCGGAACACCACGAATAAACAGAGAGTCAATCTTCCCACCCCGTGACTCTGGTGAAGCTCCTATGTGATTTACGTTCCGGGATTTCCCATTGAATAACGGAGCGTATAATAAAAATTGAGAGAGTGTGCACTCTGTAATTATAATCATCTGCGTGAATCTGTCATCTGCATTGAACCGAATAATCTCATTGTAAAGCCTCTCGCAACGTTCCTTATTTACCAACGTTCCATACAGGTCTTCACATCCAGTTTTGCCCTCTTTTCCTCCTCGGATACCCCCCTTCCTTTCCACTAGGATAGGTATCCATCCAGACACTCCCCCGCCTGAATACTGAGCTTGGTAATCTCCGACTTGGTCATATCCAGACTTCGATTTAAGGGGCATCGGTTTAAAAATTAAATTTAAATCACTTAGAGTACCCGTATTAAATTCTTCAGGTGTCCAATCAAGTTGCTCGTTTTGTGCAACTGAAATAGTTATTTCGAGGTGCCTGATCCAACCTCTAACTTGTGTGTCAAGCTGACTTTTCAAGGTGTTAATATCTGGATATTCAAGCTGTAATTTTTTAGATGTAGGATACGCCTTTAACATGCTGTGTTTTTCACGGATACCCAGAATATAATCATCAATTGTTTTTTTAGCACCCATCAGATCACCCGACAAACCCTAAGAATATTCCATCTCCCAGTTGCCTTATTCTTCCCTACAAACGCAATGGCAACATCTGATCGATGGCGGGAATTCAAAAACCTACCATCAATCCATTTCAGGTCTTCAAATTCATGTGTCTGTTTGGCAGATCCAACACGATATGTTTTTATCATCTCGCCCGACTGAAAACATTTTAATTCGTACGGGTCAATCGGAGGAACTTGACCGTAATCGACTCGGCTCATATAACTCCCTCCAATTGATGCACAATCCTCTCAAATACCTCATCAATCGTTCCGTAATTACATATCCAGATTATACGACCACCTGCTTTCTTGCCCTCTTCTCTGTAGAGCTCCTTTACTCTTCTCTGGAATGCAAGATCTGAATATACATCATTGTCCTGCCCGTAGGGTCTACCTGTAATTATGATGGTTATGTCTGGGTCTGGCAACAGGTCAGCTAAATCCATTACATATTCCGAAGATAACCCATTCGCAAGCCCGTACACGATTTCTGACAACTTATAACGGTCAAAAATGTAATTTTTATTTTTCAGATCATATAATGTCTCTAATTTATTTTCATTTTGGAGGACTTGCAATAAGGCAGGATCGAAAGGATCTAACCTATTTAGCATTCTTCTAATAAGTATTCCAGACTCTAACTTTTCATTTGGGAATTTCACGTATTCAAAACCGGATTCTTTAGCAAGCCGTTCAGCGTATACAGTTTTTCCGAAGTTGTCTGGGCCCGAAACAGCAATAACTATACCCATTATAACAGCCTCCGTATATGGTCCGGTACTTTTCCGATTAGAGCTTCGACCATGTCGAAATCGCTTTTTTGTTCAGTATCCTTTTTCATGCTGTAGCCCCAAGCAGTCTATTAATTCCATTCAAATCTGACATCCTTACATGTGCGGATATACTCATTTGGTAATAATTTCCAACATCTACTCTGAGTAACCACGCGAGATACTGCTGTAGTTTCCTATACCCGTAAATATCTGAATCAGCGGCGCCATACATATCATTTGATCTAAAAACAGTAGTCATTAAGAGTTTGCCATCTCTTATTTTCAAATCGTATCCGATACAGCAGGGAATCTCAAGGGTACTTCCGACTTGATCAGGATGTAAAATAGGAATCCATGTTCTTCGAGTAGCCGGGCATTCTCTTAATTTCTGAATACACTTAGCCAGCATATTCTCTTTCCGCATTTGTGCGCCGTAGCTGTAATGAAACTGCTTGTCCTTCAGCCAGGCTTTAAGCGGATAAATTAGTCCTTCTGCGAAGTCAATATAAAAACGTCTCCTCAACGGATCTTCCGGGAGATCACAGCCTGCCCCTTCAAGAACGAGCATCATATCATAGAGTTCTTGTATCTGCTCGCCTCTTTCATCCGTGAAGTAATATCCATCAGCGCGGATGGCTTTTACAGATTGATAGTGGAGTCCTTTAATAGTTTTATCTCTGAGGATACGAGGAAATGTAGAATAATCTTGAACTGATACACATTCTGCTGACATCAGGCCACCACCCGAATATTCTTCATCTCTTCTTCGCAATCTTTACAATATGATGTAAAAAATGATTTCGCCATTACAAGCTTCCTACAGTTCGGATTTTGGCAATGAATATATATTTAAGTGGCAGTCTCGTCGGGTTTCTTGAATTTACGAACGTGAGTCATATTAAAACCTCCCCTGAAGTTGCACATTCAGTAAAAACCGTGCTCAACTGCTCTTTTGCAGCGACATACTTAGGAGAACTACGCAGAGCTCCCCTTGCCAGTTCATCAGCCCGATTATGTTCTAAAATTCCACTGTGCCCCTTGACCCACATCAATACAACAATTCTATTTTTAATAAGTTTGGCAAGTTGGAGCCATAAATACTGACTGCTCCTATCATTACATGCTTTATATTTCTTCCAAATTTTAGAATTGAATGCATCTACAATAAAAAGAGAATCCGTATAGACTGTGACTTTTGAATGGAGAGGGGAGAACCTTAATGCCATTACAATTGCTTTCAATTCAATCGATTCAATATCTTTGGAGACTTCTGCACCTTTAAACTCTGTCACTCCGGCCACGTCTTGAATTACGACGCCCCAACCCCCAAACTCCAGTTCTTTGTCAAATGAGCCATCTACGTAAGCTGTTATTTCTTGACACATGTTTACACCTCGTCAGGATGTTCATATTTATAGGCATAGTCGCATTCAGAGCATTTCCCGTCACTATGGCAGATCGCAGTCCCCCGTATTTTCCCATCGCATACCAGCACGTTATGTGAATATTGCCCGTCGACTGCCATTACTCCACCCCAAATATTTCATTAAACAAACCTAAAACACGCTTTAAGATTGCCTGTTCAACTTGTGTCAATTCTTCGCTATGTGCAATAAAAGGCAACATCAGAAGTGAATTAGTTGAATATAATGCCGTCTCCCGAAAGTCGATTGCTTCTGTAATTAATGCTTGAAATCTCTCAATTTTTTTATCCGTGCTAATCTCTCCCATGCACAAGGGTAAAGAAGGAGAAGGACTCATTACTCCATGAGTGAGGTTCAACATATTCAACGGGTCTATCCTCGAACATGTCATGAGTTTCAGGCACCGAGGGGTTTATTGACGATTTTGAATTTACTGCTTTCTTCTGTTCGTTCCTGGTATCTTCGGCTGCCTCGGCTTCATCAGCCATAGCCAACTTTCTTTCGTTTGCCTCTCGCGCAAGTCGGTTTTTTTCGTCTACGTTATCTACTACATCAGCTTGCACGGCCTCGCACGGTGTATCCTGCTGGCCCTTTTGAAATTTAAACCCGCCAGCTTTTAAGTTCTCAATTGGAGCTTTCTCTTGAATTTCTTTTTTAACATCATTGAAAAATCCTAAAAATTCAAGAATGATTAATTTCGAAGCGCCCTGTACATCTTTTACTAAAGTAATCACTTTCGTTTTTTCATCGGTTACTTCCCAATCAGCCGGATCTTTGTTTTCGTATAATGTCATATCCTGATGGGTAGTAATGACCTTTGTAGCGGATTTTCCCGATGGATCAAGTACAATGTCTTTATACCGAGCACCTAGTCGGTTAATAACATCCTCAAATTCACTCATTCGTCATCACCGTCCACGTACTCAGGAGAAGCAGACTAATTAATTAAAACAGGAAAAATGTCATTATCTTCAAGCAGCTTCGACGTAATACTTGATGAAATACACATTCCTATTTTCAGTTTGTCTGAACGAATCAACTGTGCGAGTCTGACTTTATCTCCCTTGTCAAGTCGTTTTCCGTTCTTCTCAAGCTGCGTACAGTACTTTTCAATGAGTTCATTGATATTAGCCCGTGTCAATGGCTCGATTGATTCAAGCACTTCTCTTGATAGTTCATTCCGGTCAAGGGTCTGTGAAAGTTTCATTTTCAGTCCTCCATATGATCTTCGCACAGAGGACGATCATCGTCCGGATTAACCTCGATATCAACATCACAAAAAGAACAGTAAGTTTTTTCAGTTTTATTTTCAGTCATCTATAATCTCTCCTAGGGGTGTTCTCCCCAAACTCCCACCCGGATTCGAACCGAGGATTCTAGTTCCAAGGACTAGAAGGATTGACCACTACCCCACGGGAGTAATTTGATACCCTACTTTCTAGGTCGTGGAAAAGTAGGGTAGTTTGTACCAATTTACAGGGATTGACGTTTTTTAAATACCCGAAAACGTTTTTCAAGTCACGTATCGCTTGTTTTTGTTCAGATTAAGAATTCAAGATTTTTTATTGTTTAATCGCCTGAGTTGTCTCAGGAAGCCATACCAAGGTCGTGAACCTTACAGAGTGTCAAAACAATATGGCAACATGCCCCTGATTTTACAGGGGAGTTCAACTACTGCACGCTCTCACCTGAAAATTCAGGCAGGCCGAAATGAGGACTTGAACCTCAATCAATCCCGGGAAGGGGTTTTAGAATGTGGTGGAGACAATATAGAACACTGGGTGTGTGTTGATTGACCCATCCATCTTGGTTTCGGCATATTGAGCAGACACACCATGAGGAAATGCCTGCCAGTTGGAGGTATATTATTTCCTACTAGGGAGGTTTGCGAGCTTATCAGGATTTGAACCCGATTAAGCCCATTATGGAGGAATGTTCCCGGGCTACGACCTCCGAGAACATTATCATCTGGAGACCTCCGGAAGAGCCACCGGAGGAAAGAGGTATTATACATAGCAATCCCTCAGATTTCAACTGAGGTTGGAAGGAGTGAAACCAATGCACGGAGGCAGATTGCACGATGAAAAAGTTTAAAGGACGTACTGTACGTTATTTTGTATTTCATTACCAGCTTCAACTTGCACTCTATAGATATTCCTCAATTCTCCCCTGTCAGCAGTGATATCCAATAGGTCACCATGCCAATTTTTCTGAATATCAACACGTCCTACTAAAATTCTGCCTTTGATTTGCAGGTCTTTTCTTAGATAATCAATCGCTTGCTTTGCATTTTTAGCAGCTATTTCGAGTTTCATACTTTCGCCTCTTTCCCAATTGGTAATGGTTTAAGCCCGTACTTTTCATGTATGGCGTTTGTTTGAGCCTCTAACATCCCTCGGACTGCGTCCGCGTCGGTGGTATACAATTCAAGACTCACGAATCGTTTTATTTCCTTTTTTTGAACCCCGCTTATACTCACTGTCTGAGGAAACGCTGGGGAATTTATGTCAGAACTCATAGTATTACCATTTACTTACTTTATCTTTCAACTACTCCTATATAGGTATCACATGTATATAACCTTTATCATATTATACCAATGGAGTATTATATATTACCAATATAAGATTATATACCCAGCCATATTATAGTAGATACTACTAATAGAGTAGTAAAAAACAAATATATAGTGGCGCGCCCTTTGTAATCTCCATGCATATAGAACAAGACGAGCAAGAGAACACCGGCGCGGTAAAAACATCGGTGTCATTACCCGCGTATCTTTTCGACTGGATCAAAGAATTAGTGCATGAAAATAAGTTCCATTCACAATCGGCTGTAATGGCTACGGCATTGGCCGAGATGAAAGGGCGCATGGAAGAACGAGAAGAGTTAATAAAACAAGAGGTTAAGAAGCCTACATCAGAAGATGACCCGATGACATTACTCTTAATGTTTCTTTCCGAATATCCCGAATATATTGAGAAAATAAACAAGATGAAAAAAGAGCGTGGTGATAATGAAAACGATCTGAAACGAGTGAATTTTTAACATTCTCGCCGTCATTTCATATATAATCTTTTTTACTTCTCATCATTCAATACATTTATCGTTAGAACCGTGAGTATATATTCGGGTTTTTAATAAAATACGAGGTGATGTAAATTGTTTGTAAAATGCACATGCCCGGTATGTAAAGAATCGTTTGCTGTGTCCATCGTCATTGAATGCCTTGAAGAAAAGGTATTTAATACGGAAGAAGACGCAAGGCGATACATTCTGAAAAACATAACCGTAAAAACGGAATTGCAGAATGAAACAGTATTATCTTAAAAAATAGGTGTTGCCCGCCAGGAAGAGATAATCAGTATCTTGGCAGATTAGTTAAGTCTTCCTAACGGACGAATAAAATATCTTCTAATTACATATAAGTGTTTTTATAATTCTCTTTTATATCGCAGTGTCTCGGCGTATTTGTTTTTTGTTCGGCTATCTGTTTTTATATATGGGTATTGATTGCAAGGGCATATAATATTTCATTCAATACCCACGTCAGAAAACTATTTATACATTTAAGACAATTACTATATACTCAATTACGAGGTAATACAGATGACAACCGAAATTGCACAAACGATTCTTGGACAAATGGGCGGAATAAGAAGCATAACACTATTAACCAGCGCAAAAGATTTTTTGGATCATGGGAACGGAGTATCATTCAAATTCAAAGGTTCAAAAACAGTAAACTACGTTAAAGTTGTTCTTAATGCAATGGATACCTACGATGTAGAATTTGGTAAGATCTCGATGAAGAAAGCCGAATTTGGTGTTAAAATGCCAGAATACAACAAAGTAAAAGAATTTGATGATATCTACAACGACCAGCTTAAAGGAACGTTTGAGCAATTTACAGGGCTGTATCTTAGCCTTTTTTAATATTCTTTTTGTCAGAAAACTATTTATACTATTATGACGTTATATGTATTGTAGAAGGATGTGAAATAACATGACCGCCGCAGACCGAGCAAAACACATAAGAACTGAACTCAAAGCAATGTTTCCAAGAACCAAATTTAGCATAAGATCTTCATCTTATAGCATGGGAACCGATGTTCACATAAAATGGACAGATGGTCCGACCGAAGAAGCGGTACAAAACGTCATAGAATGTCTTACAGAAGATTTAAAACGTAGTTATGATATTGACCTCGACACTCAATATAATGGAATTTCACTGACTCGGAATATCTCAGATGAAGCGTGGAATCTAGTTAAGCAGGAAGTACTCAAAACGTTTGAGAATCACCCATGTATAAATGAAGCGTCCTTTATAGATAGGAAAATATCATATGAACTGGAAGATAGACAATTCCTTTAAGTTCATATTTTTATAATTGAGGTAATTAAAATGGGTAAATCACATGCTATAGAATGGAATCAACATTCAAATCTAAAAATAGAAATAAAACCAACTGATGAACTAATTGTCTTAAAAACAAACAAAGTATCGGTTACTCCACTCAACCGGAGGAACTACGAACGCTTTAAAGCGACTGTATTATTAGGCATCCACGAAGTAATCAATGATGAAATTAAAGTTCCAGACAGCGTGAGAATCTGGACTTGTGATATTGACAGCCGCGGGGCAGTATCATCCATTGGGCATCCCGAAACAGAGGTTACAGTTATAGTTCATGGCGCGGGAAAAGTGAAGGAGTGAACATTTAATATTATATCCAAGTTTCAATCATATGTCAGAAAACTATTTATACTATTATGACGTTATATGTATTGTAGAAGGATGTGATAACAGATGGAAACCCAAAACTTCGCTGGAATTATGAATGAAATGATAACAACTCACTGGAACAACGCTCTCAAAGTCCCGAAACTTGCCCGTGATGCAAACGGGAATTACTATCTAAAGGAGGTTTAAATAATGGCCTACAAACACAAAGCAATGAGAGTATGGGAAGCACTAAAAAGAGCAGCTAATCTGGAAGAAGCAATCGGGATTGTGGACCATTTTAACCTCTCAAATCAGGAAGGTAGTCAAGTATTGAAATCGTGGATCATGAACCAGCGTATCATGAGAGAACACGGGATAATATAAAAATAGGTCGTGGGTCTTGTTGTGTTGGTATCATGAACAAGACCCTCCATAGGAGTTTTTATTGAAAATGAACACTTGTAATAATAGTTTATTGAATATAAAGATATCGTAAATAATATTCGCAGGAGAAATTGAAAATGAACATAATAACCGTTGGAAACCCGAACCGCTTAGTGAAATCCCTTCAAACTAAGGAATGGGGGGAAGCAATGTTTAACTGTAAAACCGGAGAAATTGCAGAATTTGATTGGGATAATGACGACGACGAATGGAAGGTTTTAACAGTAGATGAATATCCGGTTTTTGAATGCGGTGTGTATTCTGGATTCTTTTTTGACAAACTATTCATAGATCCAGATGGCGTTCAGGTTGGAAGGAAGAACATGTTGTGTGCTCTGAAAATTAAGAGAAATCGGAGGAAATTGGCTCAATTAAGTAATTTTTAGGAGAACTAAAATATGCAATATTGTACTATAAAAAATACAGCGTGCGAACTCCCCCCATGTAAACACGGTGAGGAACTCAAGGGGGTACGATACAACGCAGACGACCACGAATTATCACTCGATGAAATGACACCTGAACAAAGACAGCAGTTCTGGAAAGAAGGCAGACGGTTTTTTGAACCCCGTAATCCACGTTGGGAGATAACCACTGACAAAAGAGTGTACTCGGGCACCGGTAAAGGCCCGAAAGGAAAAATCGTTGAAAACTGTGATGAGTGGGAGGAGAAATAAAATATGGACCCGGAACCAAGAAAAAACTTAATATTCGGAAATCCTGAAAAGTTTAAAGCTGCATTGGATGAAATACTTAAAGAGAATAATGAGGGATTGGAAAGATTACGGAAGTCATAATCATCCTGCAAATAATAAACAGATTAAAATATTATATCTAACTTATGATTCTAAAAATAAAATTGAGGTATAAATTATGAAAAAAATATACATAGCATTTGGAGTAATCCTTCTTGCATTACTCGTTATCGGTTGCTCAGGAAGCAACAACGCATCAGACAACAGTAAATCTGATAATGCACAGCCAGCAACTACAGAACAAGCAGTTCAAACCGAAGAACAACCAGCACTAACAATACTCGATAGTAAACTCGTAAAAGAAGAGTACGGTGGATACTCCATAACCGGAACTGCGAAAGCCAACAAGGATCTGGGATATGCTCAGGTGGATGCACAGTTCAAAGATGCAAATGGTGTTATTTTACAGAGTTCCCTTGCTAATGTACAAAACTTGAAAACCGGTGACATGTGGAGCTTTAAAGTTATTGGACCATTCGAGGGAAATGTTGGAAATTACAGTATTGCGGCTTCAAAGAGTTGTTTCTGATTTTTAATTACTTTTCTTTTTTTAATATTCGGCGTATTGGTCGGATGTATCGGGGATGTAGCCAAACCCTACATCATCTGAATACTTCTCTGTAATTAAATTGTATACAGGAACGGTCTTTATATAATATCTTTCGCAGTCGCAATTATGTACTAATATACCATTTGCAAAATACTCATGCGCGTCCTCCACGGTAAGGTTATAGACTGCCATTTTCACGTTTTCTTCCTTCACTTGCACAACTTCTGGAACAGTATCTACGTTTTGAATATTTATTAGCTGTGAATTCATTCCCACATTGCTCACAAACAAAAATCTTTTCATCGATCTTAGAAGCCCTTCTCCAAGCAGATTTACAAGCATTCGAACAGAACCGTGCCGTATCCTTTCTAGTGATATCTTCAAATTCCTTACCACACTGCTCGCATATCCTTTTAATCGGAGTTCTAAGTTTATAAATTTCTTTTCCGTGGTCAGAATGCCATTTCCATCCCGTTTCCGTCCCATGCCATTCTTTAGCAAGATATCGAATCTCATCACAGTGCTTTCTTTTTCGTGCAAGGATATCGGGATCTTTATTCTGCTCATCCGCGTGCTCTTTGAGATGTTTATGTCCATCGATGCATATAAGGTTATCAAGTGAATTATTGAGTGGGTTCCCGTCCTTATGGTGGATATGATATCCTTCTGGAATTTTTCCATGTTTTGATATCCATATTTCTTGATGTAATTTTTTAACACCATTTTGAATATTTGTTGCGTTCGCGGTATAATATTTTCTATGCTCCGCTCTTTTAGAACTTGGGTATCTTCGGAATTTGATTCCATTAAATTCGATTTCGTCAACGTCGGGTACTCGATGGGTGTAACTTGCTGGAATAATTTATCACCATATCTTAAAGAATCCAATCGTATAAATCCTTTTCCCTCAACGAATATCGGATGGCATCCAGTGCCCGTTAACGTTTTTTTATTGTTTAATGTTAATGTGTTTACGATTTCGTTGAAATTTGTGATGCCACACGCCGCGACTTCTTTATATCCATCCCGTGTTAAAACTTTATCCCCTTGTTGTATTTGTTCAATTGGTATATTCCCATAACTTGTGGTAATAAAAGTCCCAGCGATAAAACAGCAGTGGTCGTTCTGTTTAATTGGTTTATCTTCCCCTCGTTGTGCAGCCTTGATATCCCAAACATATCCGGATTTTTCCCTTATATTACCCTTGCATGATGGGTCAATCTGGATTAAATCAAGAGAATAACCTGACGAAACTTCCCGTATTCCATCTAATACATTATTATCCGCATCTTGTACGCTTAATCCACATTTAGCTAATTCGACCTTGAATGATGCGGCGGATGGATCTACGATCACACTCCATACCTCTTCAGAACCAATGAACTCAATTAAATCCTGCGCATATTCAGAATCGGTTTTTTGTCTGCCATGCTCCTTAGAGTCATAGTAATATTCCTTTTTAAGATATCTCTTCCGCCCATCATTCCCCCACAACTGAAATACACATGGATTATTGGTGCCATAGTCAACCGATACGTGCTTAGAGGTTATATTGTTCCAAATTTCATCAGGTATTGGAGATACATGTCTATCCGCGCTGAACATGTCATAGATCGCACCTTCTGCTAAAACCCATTGCCCTAGAATATATCTCTTATAAAACAGTCCCGTATAGAACTGCTTCAACCTCACGACATATTCTGGAGGTAGGTTCTTATTTTCATCTAAGAAAAATTCCCATGACTTCAGTGAGATTTCATGCTCTCTATCAAGAAAGTTGGTTTTAAGCCAGTGATACGGCCCCTCCGGATTGCATGTCCCGATAAATTTTGCATCATATTCTGAAAGCCTGGATATTAACATCTGAAAAAAGTTCTCAGGCCATGTAGTGATTTCATCACCATATGCAAGAGCTAAAGTAATACCTTGAATCTTATCCACTGACTTTTCATCATACGCGCCGGCTGTATAAAAATGATGGTTGTATATTTTTCCTTCTCCGATAGTCCGGCTATATGAAAAATTCGATTTGCCTACGATGTCTTTTAGAGGCATTAGAACGTTTCTATATAGGGTTTTATCAGACTTCCCTACAAACATAATGTTAGAGTCTGGATATCGTGTCAGCAATAATAAAAAAGCAATTAACGACGAAATGGTTTTCCCAGATCGCACAGACCCGACTAGGATATTGAGAGTTTCATCGCAGTTAGCCATCACATCTATCTGTTTCGCGCTAAAGGTCCCAGGTTTAAACGACATGTTATTTTCCTATCGCCGTAGCGCTGTTCATAATGGCATCTGCGAGTTCTTTTAATTTATCTTCGTCTTCTTTTACATCGGAAGGTATGACCTTGATAATGAATTCGAGATAATCTAAGAATGTGCTTCTATCTTCCGCGATGTAGTCTTTTTTGATATCCAACGCCTTGAGAGCTTGGCGTACTACCCCCGCGCGGGTGGCATTCTCCTGTAAAAAAGTCAGTCTTTCAACTTCTTTCATGAAAGCTGGGTATTGTTTCCACCTAGATATTGCTTCTTCTGATACCCTCAACTCTTTTGCAATTTCTTGTTGAGAATATAAGCCAGTAGATAGCAGTCTTGCGGCTGTTTTGCGTGGGGCAGTCCAGTTCCACAGTTGATAATTTATGACTTTTTTTTTTGGTGGTTTACCCTTTTTTTTCTGGACTGCCATATAATCACTTTTTATTTCCTAAATTATATATAGGTATAAATACTATATAATTTTAACTGTTCGTCGGGTGACGTAAAATGGATAATAAAACTACAGTGGATCTTAAACAATTCGAAAATGCAATTAATACATTTAATGAACATCTTAAAGCCAATTCCATAAAACGTAAAAGTTGTTACGGCTATGTATGGGTTGATCCACTCGATTATCATATTGTATACATCGAGTACGATCCAAAAATAAAAGAACAACTTCTGAAAACCACGCTGACCCCCGACGAAAGGATGAAAGAATATAAAAAGACATTAAATGAATGATCGGAGAACAAATATGAATTCGGACACATACAAAAACACACTTCTCTCTAAAATCGCAGATTGTAACAAAAAATCCGACTACTACAAATCATTCACTGATACCGTAATAGCCGCGCTATGGCAAGGTAAAGGGGAAGGATACGAAGAGGCGCTGAAACTGTTCTATGAGGTTGAATTTAAGGAAGAAACGAAAGATGTTAAGACAAATGGTAGAAAAATTAAAAATTAAAATATAATTAACTTATTTTATTTCCCTTTTGGTTTCTTACCACCGCAGCCGCCTTTTGCCATCAATTCACCTCCTTTTCTTCATCCATCTTAACTAATTTATATTTCTCTCCGTCGACATATGTTATCATTTCTTTATTTACTTCTACGGGAGATTCGATATCTACTTTAGCTATCAATTCAATCGTCACCAGATTTACAGCATTATTTACATGCGTACAAAATGTAATCCCGCGTACACATGGAATGGGAATCCCATTTAATGAAATTTCAGTCGGGAGTGGAATAACGTCATCATATTTTAATTTCAAAGTTGGATACTTATCTGAACTCATGCAGTCATCTCCCATTATTCAATTACTTTCCATCCAGTCGAGAATACATCCATCTGAGATATCAACCACGGACCAAACTCACCCGTTGCATTTTTCATCATCAGATATGGAAGTACTGTTATGCGCTCTCCTTCTGGTATCCCCGTTGCTATAGACAATGCTTCATTAGCTGGAACGCCATTTGGATATCCTGGCATCATGAAAACATACATTCCTTTACCATTCCATTTTTCATTTGTGATCTTTTTACCCGCTAGGCATTCTTTAAGTGCATCTGGAAAATCCATAATATGTCACATCCACTTATATTATACATACTTACTATTATATAAATATTAAAATAAATATATCGAATATATACACTTACACGAAAAATGAGAGAGAGGAGGGGCATCATCAATCTCATAAATTTGCCCATCCATATCTTGACATATATGACATGAATTCGATCCAGTTACATGTCTTTGAACTAGACGCACATTTCCACGTTTCCAGATATGTATTCTGGATTGATGTTCTGCCACGCGAGTTTCTGTAAACGCAGCTACCGACGCCCTCTTATTTTTTGTAAGTTCTTCAATTTTGGAAAGTTCATCTTTTAATTTAGCAGGATTCCAACCTTCTTGAGTTGCCTTATCGAATATCCTAACAATTTTATCTTTAGTGTCAGATTTGAGGTTGTTCAACCAATCCTTAAAAACAAGTTCTTCCGTGGCTCCCTTCTGAACCACTACATAAGACCCCCCTTTCTCTTTCAAGAGTTTTCTATATTCATTTGCTGTAGATAGGGCCTCCTGTTTGACCGTAGTTGCATCTAATTTAAGAGGGGATAGTCCAGCCTCTAACCTTGCCTTATTGACTTCACCAAGCGCATAATATTGAGTTGATATATTTGTCTCAATATTCGCTTTATACAAAACTGTGATATATGCAGCAATCAACACCACAATGTTCTTGTCTATGTATTTCTCTTCCTCCGGCGATACTTCAGGAGTGGAGTCTTGTTCATCGTTAAGTAATTCCACGTCTTCCGCGTCAATCTCATCATCAGGAATAAGATCACGCCCTTAACTTCTCAAGGTCATCAAAACAATCTGATATAGCCTTAAATAGATCGTCCTTTGTTTCGGATTCAATTGTCTCTCTTGTTTTTATTGCAGCTTGATTTTCTTTAATCTGAGTAGTGTCATCCATTGTATTTTTTGATGGGTCGGGGGGGTTGTTTACACTCGGAGTATTCAAATTATTATTCGGCACTGGAGAATCAGTCTTCACTTGTTTAATTTCATCCTGCGCCTTCAAAAGAGCCTTAATTGAAATGTCCTCCATCCCGAACTTCTCACGAATTTCATTAATTTCAGCTATCGTCAATCCTGCCTTTAAAGATGCTAAAAGTTCCTGCCCGATCTGGAAATTAAGTTGCCCATTGTCCTCTTTTATCTGAGGCATGACAATCTGAATTTTTATACCCGGGTAATAATTAAGCTCAAGAAGTTTTTCAAACATCTGCTCCCATGTTTTTTTGATGTGCGACTGCTGAGAAATGATATATGATTTCATCAGAGTACTTTCTCCAGCCGTAGAACCCCCAAGCCGGTTAGTTTCACCTATCGACAAGAATGAAGACGGGGAATAACACATTAAAATTAATTTTATAATCAAATTAATCGAATCAACTGATATATTTGAAACTTGCCCTTTTACCTCCACTGGGTCCATCTCGGCGGGAAGTCTAAACCATACATTATTAGACAGTTTTCTAAGGATCTCACCCATATATCCCCATCGTGACCCTTTCCCATCAGGCATTTTATCACCTGAGTTTTTCGAACTGTCTTTTATAAACAGGATATTAGCACGTTTGTTAGCTTGCATAAGCCCAGCTTTCGCAATATTCAAATCTGGAGCCAACTGATAAAAGGGGTTAAGAATTGGGACCCCATCGAGATAATAAGAGCTTTTAGGGGATTTGAAATGTTCGCAGTTTGTAAGCTCAACCTGTTTCATTTGATATGCTTTTTCCTGCCAATAATGAATTTTACCATCGTTGTCTTTCACGATCCCCTTTAAAAGTTGTCCATACACATAATTAATTGAAGAATATTGAGCAGCGTTTTTAAACGTGTTTGGGGGGAGGCAACGGACTTCATCAATTGTAACCACGTTATCTACTTTTACATGTCCCACGGACCTTAAAAACGTCCCATAATTACACTCATCATCGTATTGAGTTTTCATTAGAGTGAGCAGGTCTATTTTATCAGCTTCGTGCCGAATAAACTCTGCAAGATCTTCACGACTTTTCCCGTTTTCAAGAGCGTTTATGATAGGGTCGCCCTGGAATATCATATTTTTAAGTGATTCTCTGATAAGATCCGCTGCCCAATGATCTTTATATTTTTCAATGTCCGTAACGGTAAGATTTTGAGTATCCCACGCTGTAAGATAATTAAAATTAGAAATGATATAATCCTGACCTTCAGCTTCGGAAACTTTGGGAGGACTTTTTTGGGATTTTTTAAATATATTTAATATGGCCATATAATAACATATAGACACTTGTAATATAAAAAGGTAAATATTTATTTATTAGATATAATAGTTTATTCAACGCCCTTTGCTATCCTAAGCAGTCTAGCAACGATTTCGCCATATGATTCATTTTTCTTTCCAAAATCGCCTAATTCATCATGCGTTTCTTTGGATACTTCCACGAACTTTTTATCTCTTTTTTTGTCCATATTCATAATACACACTTCAATATATATTAATTTTATTTATTTGTAGTTAATTTAACTAATGTTATTTATCTTCAACGAAGTTAAACGTATGCGTTTTTAATATTACAAAATACAATTAAATTATTCACAAAGTTATATATTATTGTAAGTTCATAAATGTACTTTAAAAATGTTCATTTATATAATTACAAATTGTTAAAAATGAATATGATGGAGTATATATGATATCCACACACGAACCCTATCAACATGAGACAATTTTAGAAGGGCTCGACTGGACTCAGCGGGGGATACTACCAGATGGGAGACTATATGAACATTATTACCCTCCCGAAGAATTTGAAAAGGCAGTGCCTCTCGCAGATAAACTCAATATAATATACGCATCTCGCCACCCAAAAGAAGTACGCGACAAAAATATAGAAGATGTACTTTCTGAAGTCAACGGGAAATACGCCGGTTATCTTTCAAACACGATGGTCCACAATATGGGGAGTCCAAAATTCAAAACTATTTCGAATGTTGTAGATCCAGAAGTTGAAGATAAAATCCGGAAAGGCGAAATCGCGGTATCATTTGCTTTCAAGCATGACCCGATCACTGCAAAAGGTACATTGACTGGAATAATCCCAGATCACGTTTTATTTTATGATAGAAAGCTCGGAATCCCGCAAGGCGACCCCGTAGCGATGGTTTACAATCAATCCGATTCTGAAACAATCCACTATAGCGAAAGCTATTTTGTAGGAGATATTATGACACCAGATCCAGAACCGGCAATAAAGCCGGTAGACATGGGACTCTACAATGGACTTCTTGATTTCAAAAAGAATCAGGAAGCTCTGGTAGAAAAAGAAACGACCATCATGAAACTTAATCAGGATGTCAAAGACCGTGAGGGAATAATTACCGGCCTAAAAACTGATCTTGAGAAAGCACTTGACGATACTCAGACAACCACTGCAAAATTCAATCAGGATATCGCAAATTTGACAGCAAAGTATAATCAGGATCTTGAAGCGAAGGACGCGAAAATCAAAGAACTCGAAACTAAAATCGAAAACGATAAGCTTGAAAATTTCAAGGCCAACCAGGACACCAGATGGAACAGACTTCCGAAAGGCGTTCAGGAAAAATTCGTGTCAAGAAAAGATGAATTTTTCGCAGAAACTACAGCCATGAAACTTAATCAGGATATTCTTGATTTCATGTCTCAGGGTCCTGACACAAACAACTTGCCACCGGCTGAAGGGAGCACTACCCAAAAGCAGAACCAGGGCGATGGAAAAGTTCCGCTGGCCAAATTCGACGTTACTACGGGTACAATGGTGGCGGTTTAATGGCTGTAGATATAGGCTTTTCTAAATCTGCGGTAGGTGTAGGCGCTGAAGATCTTTTCGAACCGATGATTCTGAAGGTCGGAGCAAATGCCACCGCTGCTAAAATGTTACCCGGAATTGCTGTAATTCGTGATACAAACGATTACAGCGTGAAGGAATATGGAAGTACCGGAAGTGCGGTGGTTGGCGTTCTTGGATGGGAGGCGACCCCCAATGACTTCAGGCCCGCGTCAAGAGATACAGCGTATGCAATCGGGAAAGAATGTGCTGTTCACTACGGACCTGGTAAAATCAGGATGAGATTAGCTGCCTCCCAAACGATTGTAAAAGGCGATATGCTGACACCCACCACCGATGGATATCTCATCAAGGCTACAATCAACGGCGTTGTTTCGGTAGTGGAGTCAGGCAGTGCAACCGATAGCACTGGAAACAGCGACGTATACGCTGAAGCTCTTGAAACTGTATCGACTGGCGCTGGTGAAACTGCCGGGATATTTGTATTCAGGCTGAGGTGATCAAAAATGTCAATAGCACTTTCTGATATTGAACTTAACTGGAATGGAAAATGCGCTGAAGTTCTTTTCCACCCGTATGTTGCTAAAATGGCAATGCCCCTAGATTCGGAATCTTCCGGCCAGGGGATCGGAATGAGGAAATATAAGGGGCTGGCGTGGGCGGCTGGGTATGGAGGCCGTACCGATGTAAAACTTAAATTTGATGTTGAAACTCCACATATCGGCTCAGTCGATTACACAGTTCCTATCCAACAGACATCCAGATATGTAGAACGTGGAGATTGGGAAGCATACCTCCTGAGAGGCATCAATGCAACAAACGGAATAGCTACTCAGATGCTTGGAGAAATTCAGGACCTACAGAACTATACCGTACTTCAGGGGTGGGCTCCAGATAATACAAATTATGTAACCCTGGGAATGTACCAGGTGGCTCGGAATTCGGCAGCTGGGTCATCGTTTGGCACATACAACGGGGCACTTTCTACAGTCGGAACTCTTATAGGCATGTTGCAGAGTGACAAAATATACTCTGATGATGGATACAACCTGTTCATCAATCCGACTCAAAAACAGAAGCTTGTAGCCTCTAATTCTCCTAACTCCGGCGTTCGTGAATGGGGTCAGGTTATAGACGCACTCAATGAGCAGACCGATAACTACGGCGGTGTAAAGCCTGGAAGGATTATCTCAACCCCGTGTATCACGGCTGGAACGTGTATGGTTGCTCCTGTTGCCTCTGAGATCAACAGGAAATACTTCGAATTGATCGAGGCACAGTCGGTATACAATAACATCTGGTATGAAGACGGGAACACATTGGACGGAAACATTAAATGTAGACAGGTATCCTCGATATTCCCAACTTTCCCCGGACTCGGAGCGGACAACAAGACCGATGCAGTCGCTATAGGCACAACCGTAACTTAAACGAGGTTGTGTTATGGCACTCTCCCTTTCCGATGCGATTTTAGCAGAGTCATTTTTTACGGTTACCGTAGGGATTGGAAGCAAAATTACAAATGAACAATTAGTCTCCTTGCAGTCTCTCGTCGCTGATGATGTTAATAATTTCGTCGGAAATCGAGCAATTACAGTTGATGTAAAAACGAGAATTACAGCGTGTTTTATTTTAGATTTATATGCAAATCGAAGCGGGAAAGGAACAATAATTCAGGAGTCTGTAACTGACGCTTCTTGGAAATCCCAGGTAAGAACAAGTTCTCAGTACATGGATCGGGCATACACACTTCGAGGCAATGTTGATAGTACTCTTCCAGACGAGTTTGACCTGTCAGGTGTTACCCGAGACGATGCATCAATAGCGATGGAGCGAGACAATGAACTTTCCAGACTCCTGTTCAATTGAACCCGCCATCTCAAATGATGGATACGACCCCACATATGGCACAGCAATTACTTCAGAGTGCCGTTATACCGAAGCCTCCGAAAATACAACCGGAGGTTCGGGATTAGTTTTCTCAGCATGGTTAGGTCTTCCCCCTGGCACTACAATTACACCAGCTTCGAGAATAACTCTGACAGATGGAAGTAAACCTCCGATTGTAAAAATTAGGGACGTTAAGAGGCTGTCTGATAATGAAATAGAGTATATCAGAGTTACATTAGGCATTTCAAGTGAACGAGGGGGAGTCTAATGATAATAGATGAGATTTCTCTGATTTTAAAAAATGTAGAGCAGGCAGCAATTAAGGCAGTAGATGATACAGTCGAAGAAATCTACACCGTTTCGACTGAAAACTTCTGCCCAGTTGATAAAGAGGACCTGAAACATTCTGCTAAAAACGAACTTGTTGAGGATACCAGCACCTCCCATATCAGAGAACTTTCATACGGCACCGATCATGCAATTTACGTTCATGAAATTTTAACAATGTACCATCCTCATGGATCAGCAAAATACTTGGAAAAACCTGTGACCATATACACTCCAAAACTCGCAGAGAACGTAAAAATAGCAATGGAGAAGACGCTGTGACTCTCAGCACATATCTTGAAGATCTTGCAACGTACCTCCAAACACAGGGATATGGTACGTTTGGAACTTCGATACTCATTGGATATGTTGAGGGCGCATCAAATACAATTTATCTTACTACATATGGCGGTTCTGAATATCAAGCTATAAAATCTGGTGAAGAAGACGTAATTAATCCCGATTTTCAAATTTTAATTAGAAATTCAACTCAAAAAACTGCAATCACTACATCCTCTGCTGTTTATAAACTACTCCGAAAAAAAGTAGAGTGGACCCTAGGATCAACTCATTTTATGTCTTTATACGCTAAGGGCCCCCCGATTTTTATTAGAAAGACAGATTCCGGATATTACGAATATTCAGTCAATTATACAGCTTTAATATATTAACAAGGACGTGAAAACAAATGACACTAGCATATGCATGGCAAGAAATCGTCACTACGTATATTAGCGCGGCAGGGGTTTCAACGGTAGTTGGGGAAGTTACTACTGTTCCCTCGCCATCTGTAAAACGTGATACAATAGAAGTTACTTCTCAAAGTTCACATGGATTCAAAGAGTTTATTAATGGGATGAAAGAGGGAGACGAAATTGAATTCAAGATGAATGATATCTCGTCTGACCCAGGTCAAATGGCATTATCAGCCGCGGCAACTGCTGGAGAAACCGGGACCATCGTTTTAACATTTCTAAATGGCCAGTCAGTTTCATTCCCCGCGCTAATTGAAGGATTTTATCTCGGTGAAGACAGCAAAGCCGCTTCAAACTCATGTAAAATGAAAATCACAGGCGACATTGTAAGGAGCACCACTCCAGTTCAACTTTCAGCATTGACTACCACAGCCGGAACTCTCCTCCCCACGTTTGCCGCGGGAACATATCTGTACACAGTCACTGCAACTACTGCTACTGTTACTGTCACACCTACTAGCGTAGGTGCGTCAATTATGGTAAATGGTACAACTGTTGCTTCGGGAAGCCCATCAGGTGCAATAAATGTAGTATCTGGCGGTGTAAAAGAAATTAATATCGCAGTTTCTAAAGCTGGAAGTACTCCGTCGGTGTACAAAATCGTTGCCAGTAAAGCAACATAAGGAGTCTAAAAAATGGTTGCACACGAAGTTCCCTTCGTTGGGAACTCTTTTCTTTTATATAATTGGAGAAATATTAATATTTTCTTCAATGAGTATGATCTGAAAACGCTTGATGAATTTGATACGTTTTGGAAAACACGCCCCGGCACTTTTACATTTGAGGATTATAACAAGATCGTTTCAATTGGGCTTCAGAGAAAAGATCAGGTAGTTTCGGCAGAGAAAGTTGACGAGTTGGTAGGGGAATACGTAGACAACAACTCGCTTAATGATCTCTTAGCTACTGTATACAAAGCTCAAATGTCATCGCTTGTAAATGCGGATGTTCCGGGGGAATTGAAGGGGGAGATGAAGGTGAAGCCCCCGAGACCTTCGAAGAACTCATCAAAGTAATGCAAAAATCGATGTATAGATTTTGCGACGTGAACTATATAGATTTCTGGGAATACACACCTGCTGAATCCGATGCAATGCTGAAAATCGCTCAGGACAAATTTGAGTATGACATCACAGAACGAGCAATACTCTTGATGTGGATTGCAAATGCTCCCCATGCATCGAAGAAAAATGACCAACTGTTTGAAATTAATGACTTCCTGCCGGATTTCCTGAAACATGAACCGACCTATGAAGAAATTGCAGCAGCCTGGTTGAATGCAGCCAAATGATGAACGGTGATTTTGTGGTTTTTAACCTATTTAGTGTAGCCTTAGAGTGCTTAATTGTAGTAGAAACACATAGGGGGATAAGCCGGTGGTAGAACTCGACGGAATTTCCGTAAAAATTGGAATTAAAAACGAGTTTTCAAGTTCACTGCCCGCTATTACCTCTGGATTAAATACCGTACAAAATCAATTTAAGACCGCAGGCACTTCAATTCAGAAAAGCTTCGGGGACTCGATAACTAAATCATTTTCTTCGCTTGGTTCGTCGGCTGTAAAGAGTATTACAAGCACATTTTCAGGTATTGGGGGGAAGATAACCTCTTCTCTATCCAGTGCGAAATCTGCACTTACAGGATTTTCAAAAAACGTTCAGGATTCATTCAAAGGTTTGTCATCAATAAAAACAAGCGTTCAAGGTACATTTTCCGGTATTGGAAAAACAATATCATCCTCGTTATCTGGAATTAAAACTAGTATAACCGGTTCGTTTTCCGGGATTGGAGATAAAATATCCTCTTCACTGACCGGGATTAAAAATAATATCACAAGTTCATTTTCGGGTATTGGAACTAAGATAACGTCTTCATTGTCTAATGTTAAGAAGAGTATTACAAGTTCATTTTCTGGCATCGGAAATAGTTTGAAAACCTCCCTAAGCGGAGCATTTAATTCGGTTACAAATTCTGTAACTTCATTAGGCACTTCAATAAAAACTAAAATAACCGGTGCATTTACTGGAATTAAAGATAAAATTGCTTCATCGTTTTCTGGAATTAAAGATAAAATATCGTCTGACTTATCTTCTGCAAAATCAAGTATACTTTCCTTTGCGAACTCTGCCAAGGGTGGATTTGATAAGGTAGTTGCCGCTGGGCAGACCGTCCAGGATAAGATGGGGTTAGTTGGGATTGCAATAACTACAGTCTTCACTACGAAGTTAAAAGATGCAATTTCGTCGGCAACATCTATTTTTATGGGATTTGACGACACAATGCGTCAAGTTCAGGCCATTACAGGTACCGCTGGAGATCAGTTTGACTCTTTGACATCCCAGGCTCGATTATTGGGCGCTACGACCTCCTATTCTGCACAAGACGCATCCGAAGCCATGACCTATTTGGGTCAAGCCGGTTTTACATCTAATCAAATTTTATCTGCAATGCCTGCGACTCTGAATCTCGCCCGCGCATCAATGACTGAACTCGGAACCACAGCCGACATCATGAGTAATATCATGAATGGGTTCCAGATTTCAGCAGATGATACCGGTAGAGCAGCCGATGTTCTTTCAAAAGCCGCAAATGCAACTAACACAGACGTAACCGGTTTAGGCGAGGCAATGAAATATGCTGCCCCGCTTGCTCATCAAATGGGGTGGAGCTTAGAAGAGACAGCAGCAGCAGCCGGGATGCTTTCAAACGCTGGTATTAAATCGGATATGGCAGGAACCGTTCTTAGAAATTCAATTACTAGGCTAATTGCACCCACTGATAAAATAGTCATGATTCTGGAAAAATATGGAATTTCCATAGATATGGTAAATCCCAAAACCCACAGCCTAGCTCAAATTTTAGATACCCTCACTGCTGCTGGTGTGACATCTGGAAATATGATGTCGATTTTTGGTATGAGGGCAGGCCCTGGAATGATGGCACTTGTAAATCAGGGGACGGGTGCCCTTAAAAATATGAATCAAACGTTGCTGGATTCCGGGGGATATGCTCAGGAATCCGCAGATAAAATGGACGCTGGATGGGGCGGTGTAGTCCGAGTGATGGATGACACCATTGAAGCCTTGCAGCTTTCATTTGGAAGTGCATTTGCTGCAATTTTAACTCCCATCGTAAGTGTTGTTTCTACGGTTGGATATGCCATATCTCAACTTCCAGCCCCTATAATTTACGTGGCTTCCGCTCTCGCACTAGCCGGAGTTGCAGCAGGCACGATGTTCTTATCAATGGCCGCATTGCCAACTATCGTGAGGACGTTGACATCACTTGTAGCAGCAGCCACCGGGGAATTCCTTACGTATTCTGTGGCGGTATATACAGCTACCGGGGCTACGACTTTAATGGATGCTGCCTTTGCGCTTAATACCATGTCGTTATCGGGTATTGCCACCGGAGCAGCAGCCGCAGTTACATCCTTAACGTTTGTTTCAGTCGCGGAATCCATTGCCACGGCTACTACATGGGCAGCTACAGCGGCGTTTAGTGCCTTAGATATCGCAATCGGGATTCTCACGTCACCAGTTACTATTATTATTGCAGCTATAGCAGCTTTGGGTCTCGCTCTATACGAATTCAACGAACGGACACAAATTGTATCCAAAACGTGGGAAACTCTTCAAGATCTATGGACAATCGGAGCATACTATATCGGAAATATATTCGACGAACTGAAAGATTCAATCTCTGGCGCGGTAGATGCAATATCCGGGTATCTTCATGATCTAATCGATGATACTGCAATCGGTGACTTTGTAGATTCTATTACAAGTGCTTATGAAAAGGTATCCAGCTTCTTTGGAGATACCAAGAGTTCCATTCATGATACAGCCGAATCTATTCGTGAAGACGAAGCAAAGACCGCAGAAGGTGCTGCCAATGTTCAAAAATCCATTGAACAGGCGAATAGCGGGATTGTAACATCTTATAATACAGTGGATAAAGAAACCGGGGAAACCTATGCTTCAATGATTGAAAATGCGGATAGTGTCTCAGAAAGTGCGACATCTGCATCTGATAGTGTAACAACTTCGAATAGTAATATTGCTTCCTCCAGTGAAGGGGTCGTGGCTGCAAATAATAATGTCGCTGCTTCGAGTTCTGGAGTTGTTGATGGAAATAATAATATTGTATCTTCTAATGATAATTTAATTTCTTCGAATAATGCAGTTACAGCGTCTTCTCCTAAAATCACCTATACACTCGATCAAACAGATATAGCTTCCATCTCAGACCCTACAAAAGGAAAAGAATTCGTAACGGCTGACACTCTTAATAAGGGTCTTGAATTAGCTGACGGATCAATGTTAAAATTCAATGGATCTGGAGAACTTGTAATAGAAACATTGGATGGAATTCAAAAACGGCTGTACGATATAGGGAATACGAGTTTAGACACCGCTGACAGTAAAAAAATATGGTCAATTACGGATAATTACACCGAAACTGACGGAAAATATGTTAATACTGGACCAGTTAACAAGATTTCTCTTGCTCAGGCTTCTGCGGCTGCTGAAGAAGAAGAAGCTTATCAGAAAACACCTGAATACACAGAAGCGCAGTGGATACTAGATCATCCAAGAGATTCAGTTGTTCATGTGAAATCACAAGCTGGGGCCGGGGGTCGTGCTCCTAAAATCGCTGACAAATATTCTAACTTGCAAGTAAATGACATGCTGGTTGATAAAAATAAACAGGATGTCATTGAATCAAATACAATCACCGTAGGGGGAGCTACAGGGCAGGCATCCATTGAAAGAGGGCAAAATTATGCATCCGGCATCCTGATTAAAGGGCAGGGAAAATCAACAATTGCAAACCCCGAGAAATACGCCGACGCACAAAAAGAGCAGACACAGAAAGAGATGTTTTCCGGGGGAATTTCAGGTTTCCTCGGAAAAGCTCCGGCCGGTGTTCCAACTGAATATGATCGAGTTACAGAGTCCCTACGAAATGCAAATGGTGAAATTGACATATTCGGGAAAGCTGTTCAGTGGGTAGGCGGACTAAGTGTATCTGGAGTTGTAACCAGTATTACAGGTGTAGGCGTAGCTAGTGGATCAGCTACTGATAAATCTAATGTGATGGGAAAGTCACTCAAAAGTCAAAATTATATTTCTCTTTCTGGAATTGTTAACTCAATCAAAGGGATCGGAAGTGAAGAAACCACCGCTGGTGGAAAGGCAGTTGAGCATAAAGGGAAACTCAGTTCATTGGTAAGTACTAAATTTTCGGGGCTGTGGGGGCAGATACGAGGAGTTGGAAGTGAACAGACGACCGCTTCTGGAAAGGGAACCACGCATAAAGGTATCCTTGACAGACTAGGTGGTACTCGTATGGGGTCTGTAATTAGTCAAATTACTGGAATTGGATCACAGCAGACCACCGCGTCAGGAAAGGGAACCGCCCACAAAAGTATTCTGGATAGGATTAATGGTTCCAAGATGGGGACTATAATTGGCCAGATCACTGGCATAGGCACGCAGCAGGACACATCTACTGGAAAAGGATCAACACATAAGGGCATACTTGATAGAATTAATGACTCAAAAATGGGATCTGTAATTGGTCAAATATTTGGAGTAGGTACAGAATCGGATACATCCAAAGGCAAAGCTGGTTTTTTTAAATCCGGCCTTGATATACTAAATTCTACCTCGATGGGTTCGGTGATTGGTCAAATATTTGGAGTCGGCACCGAATCGGACACGTCAAAATTAAAAGCTGGCTTCCTGCAAAGTGCATTAAACCTTGTTAATTCAGTCTCATTTTCCGGATTATTAACTGCTATTGGCAATGTAGGTTCCGCGTTGGATGGATTGATTACGCGTGCTAAAAACATGTACGAGCGAGTTACAGATTATGTATTCGGAGCGGATAACGCAAGTTCAGGCGGGTCATCTAATAAGAGCACAGTGACAACCAATAACAATAACAAAACCACAAACACTACCAACAACAACATTACGATCAAAACATATGCGACTGAAAGCAACACTACAAAGTGGGTAAAGCGGGCTACTGGAAATTAAATATGGAGTAAAATATGGCTGATGGAACAACGTGGAAAACCCAATATTTGAATACTGACATCGACGAAGTACTGTTAAATGGCAAATTTGGAAACATTGTTACAGTAGCAAAAACAAAGGCTGAACGAGCAAATTATTACTGTGATAATGCGGTGTATGCTGGATCAGATGCAGTGTGTATTCAAGCGGCTCTTGACTATATTTCCGGGTTAGGTGGAGGAATTCTGTATCTTAAGGGGGGACATTATAATTGTACGTCTCAGTTGCTATATACTGGATCAAATCTTACCATAATGGGGGACGATGCGAATACAATTCTTGATTTTTCATCAGTTGCATCAAATCTGCGTTGTATATATATTCATGGTGCAATCACCGCAACAAATTCAGTCGTTACAACCGCAGATGCTCTTGAAGGAGCCCTTACCGTAACAGTCGCGGATGGATCTAAATTCTCGGCGGGTGATTGGGTGCGCGTTAGAAGTGAAGGGATACTCATCACATATGCTGCTGATGTATACGGAGATCCGGTTTTAAAACGAATGGGAGAAATCCAAAAAATAAAATCAATCAATGGAAATATACTTACTTTTTATGAGTTGCTGCATGGCGATTATAAATTATCCGATACGGCCACCGTTGACAAAATGACGATGGTGGAAAATATCACATTGAAAGATTTTAAGATGATTGGGAATCCAGCACAATACCCATATGGTATCAGTGTTGAACAATGCCACCGCCTCAAAATTCAGAACATCCAGTCAGTGGATATGATAGATCGAGCAACTCACATAGTTGATTGTGTGTGGTTTAGATGGTATGACAACTATGTAATAGGCTCAAATCGCACGGGGCTTGGATATGGGTGTCACATCCAGAATTCATCGCGAGATGTGATCTGCAAACGAAATGGCGGGATTGACTGCCGACATCTTATAGCATGTGGGGGGGATGCAGATTATGGAGTACAATATACTCAAAACTGGAGTGACAATATACTTGAATATGATTCAAAAACAGTTGGAATGTTTGGGCCACATCCTACATACAAAGGATTAATAATTTCAAACAATAACGCTGGGCAATGTTCTCTAGGGTTCGCCAATGGATTAGATACAATTGTCACGGGAAATACTGCCACAAGTTTTGCGATTCCATCAGCAGTAGATGGTATGATTTTTTCGGAAAATGTTATTGATTCTATCGCAGATCATTGTCTAACAATAAGAAGTCAAAAAGGACATATTAAGATATTTAACAATAAATTTTCGTGTTCTGCGGTAGATTGTGATGGTATAAATGCAGCATACCAGATGAAAAATTTAGTTATTGAGAATAACGAAGTCAACGTGGCTGGAATTGGAATTAATTGTACTACATATTCTGGCCTGATGGGCTCTGAAAATGTTTCTATTAAAAATAACAAAGTAACATGCACTGGAACTGAACCAGGGATCACTGTAATATCCACAACTTATGATATCGTGGGTGTAACTGTAGAAGATAATACTGTGATATCTGCTGCTGACGGAATTATGTTCACATGCTACAATAATAATATAACTCGCGCGATAGTCGAAAACAATAAAGTTACGGTTCCGGCAACTGCAATGGGTATAAGCATGGATTCCACTGGAACGGGATTGTATGCACAATCGTCGGTATCCGAAAACACAGTATATGGAAGTCTCGACGGGATTAAACTTACTCATTGCACCTACATAGATGCAGTACACAACCGCGTATTTAGTGCTGCACAAAACGGCCTATCAATCCTGACAGGATGTATATATTACAATGTCATGGACAACGATCTAGCAACATGTGCGACTCCACTCCTCAGAACTGCGGGGGTCACAGGTCGCATAATTATAAATAATCGTGGTTATAATCCGGTTGGATCATTTACAGCGCCGGATATACCGTCGTCTGGTGATGGTACTACAGGGCAGGTTGTAAATAATTTTGGTTATCCCTGTGAAGTGTACATACATGGGGGCACAGTAACCGCGATATATATTTCTGGGACTGCTACAGGATTAACAACTGGAACGTTTAGGATTGAACCATTGCAAAACGTCGCATTAACGTATTCCAGCGCTCCAACGTGGACATGGCGCGGGCTATGATTCTGATTAACGGGGGCGTGAAATATGGCAGGTGAAACTCGGATAGTCGCAGGAGACGGCACCGGATATTATAACTGTGATGGAACAGATGACCATATCCAGATTAATCTTGCTCTTGCGTGGGCTGCCGCGAATCCGGGAAATACCGTATACCTCAAAGGCCCGTTTACCTATTCAATCCGGGCTCAACTAAAAATTGGATCTTCAACGGTATGGAAAGGAGACGCTACCGCATGTGTAAGAGTTGCGAATAATGCATGTGGAGCAAGCCGAGCAACGTGTGTGTTCCCAGATGGCACTCCTGTAATCGGTGCTCTTAATTCATCACCCACCGGAATTGAAATAACTGGATTTGAAATTGATGGAAATTGCGGCAATCAAGTTTTCACACTAGGGATAACACACAGTGAAGAACGTTCGGCGGGATCTGGAGTCGAACGGTTAATTCAATTCAGCCATGCAACGGATGTTAATATTCACCATATGAATTTCCATGATTCATTCGGGGAAGCATTCATTGAGTATTTTGGGTCAAATATTCGTTTTCACGATAATGTCTGCTCCAATCATCAACACGATGGCGTGCTTTATAAAGGAGTTACGGGTTCTGGAAATGCAATATATAATAATGCAATTGCCGGCTTGGGTTCGGATTGCGTTCGTGTGGGATCAAGTCAAAATGTAGATGTCTACAACAACACATTGACATCGTACGCTGGCACAGTAGGTATTGGGAGTCACCCGAAAGCGACCCTTAATGGTCACAATGCTATCCAGATCTCAAATGAAAGTAATTATACAACACTGACGAATAATATTACAATCCATGATAATACAATTGTGGGCCCGAATCTATGTGGAATGTGGATATTAGACGCTCGACAGACGGCTGGAACCTCGAATCAAACTGTACATGTCCATCATAATACATTTACAAACTGTGGGTGGGCATCAGGGGCAGCGTGGGCATCTGGAATAGGTATCGTTTGGGGAAATGGAATTACAATTGAGAAAAATACAATTGATGGGTCATATTGTGAGGGAATATTAGTTTATGGGAAAATTACCGCATCCTCAACAAAAGTAACAATCAAAAATAATAACATCTCAAATACTTTGAAAAATCGAGCGGGATCATCTTCATATCCTTCCGTATTAGGCTATGGCATCGCAGATTCAATATCAACATACGTCACGGTTGCTGCGTCTGGAAACTATATGGTGGGGAATACCACAGGAAATTATTACAAAGTAACCCCGTCGTCAACTGCTACAAGTTATATTACAGATGCATTTCCAAGCGGTGGTACTGATGATCCTGACAATCCGGTGATTCCAGACGTTCCAGTTACTCCCACTCCTGGAATATATATCCCTGGATCGACGAACATTATAGATGATGATTACGAAGAAATCTTGCGGGATGGAGACGAATTAACAGCCTATGTTAATTACATTCCATTTACAGTTATTGGTTTTTCAGGAGATGGAGAAAAAACAATAGGGGAATCAAAAAGTCCGACTGTGGCAGGATCAAACTTATCAGATTTTAATTTTCGTGGAGCAAATGTTACATTTGATTGTATTTCACGTAGTATCGATGATCTGCTGAAAGTCCTAGCTGCGTTTTATAGACCTGGCAGAACTACAATTGAATTAGGTGTGCCATATAAGGGGTACAAAATTACCGGTGTAGGAGTTTCACATACTACTGGCTGGAATTTTACAAAAGGAGATGTGCCGCAAAATGCTCATCCATATTCTTTGACATTCAAGGCTGAGCTACCATGCATGGAATTAATAAGAAAACGCAATCGTGGGAGGTATGTGTATAATTCGATGCAGTTTTCAGCGGATGATATTTATGTGGGAAATCGTGTGAAAAACCCTTCGTTTGAGAACTGGACTCCAAATACAGCCCTGAACTGGATTTTACGAACCCCCGCCGCAGTGAATAGTTTAGAGTGTATAAAATATTCTCCTGAACTTGATCAATACTGTGCAGTATCATCGTCTGGAACCAACAATAGAATTGCGATATCAGACGGAATCACCTGGAGTATTCCAACCGGTCTAACTACTGCAACTAATCACGATAATGCATGGAATACACTTGTATGGTGTCCAGCATGGATGCTTTGGGTGGCGATGTCAAAAAGCGGACTTACAGGATATTCTTGTATTACGTCTCCTGATGGGGTCACATGGACTGCAAAACCAACACCTACAGCAGTATATTCAAATGTTTGGGAATGTGCCGTTTTTGTTCCTCCTGGTATGGATCTCTATCTATCTACTTCTAATGATTATTTAATTTCAACATCCAATGATATGATTCTTACAGTTGGGAATGGAAGTGAATTATCGTTAGGTAGAGTTATAGCGTTTTCCTCAACTGGATCATCACGGATAATGTATTCCGAAGATCAGGGCGCAAATTGGATATTCCCAACGGTTGATGCTGCTATAAATACCCATAGCTGGAAAAGTGCAGATTATTGTTCTGCACTACATAGAATTGTAGCGGTGTCTGATGATGGTTACGCGATGTATTCTGATGATTATGCTACGTCGTGGGCGATTGTCACAGCACCATCTCAGAAATGGACATGTATTCGATGGATTGATACGTTAGAATTGTTTATGGCATGTTCCGAAGACGGTACCCAACAAATAATGACCTCCCCAACTGGTTTAAGTGGCACTTGGGAATTACAAGATACTCCATATGTATCTAGTGCTACTACAGACAGCGGAGGGGCAGTCGTAAACACCCTAAATGGCATTACACCTACTGGATATTCATATACCACGAAATTTACAGATTATACAACTGTATACACTTTTACCCTTCCAGCTTTATCCTATGGTCATATCTATAGAATTAATAATGTCCATTGTAATTTACGCTCGTCAAGCTCGGCGTATACAGTTTATATGAGGGTTTTGGTTTCTTCGGCATCCCTCGGAACGGATGTATTGGTGAAACGGTGGGACGAAAATTCAACCACCCTAGTTCCAAAATCGTTTAATATTGCGCTAGAATCCGCTACAAATGAAGAAGTAACTATAAAATTTGTGCTCCGCACTACAAACGCAACATGCAAGGCCGTGTCTACTATGCTGGGATATACAGCCTCCGAAATGACCACAGGAGGAAGTGTAATCACGTACACTAGACCGAAATTAAGCGGGCTTGAATGGGCTAATGAGTACGGAATAGGGGTAGCAATCTCTAATGATACCACTATCAATAAAACGATGTATACGACAAATGGAATAAATTGGACGTTGGGAGATAGCGCCGCTGCTGATGCTTGGTCGTCTATGTGTGTATCAAATGAACTCGGGGAATTCATGGCAGTTTCCACCGATGGAACGATCATGAGTTGTCGCGGCTATGGAGAAATGAAAGATATCGCTCCTAATAATTGGACTCTTGGAAATACAGGTCAATCAAGAAGCTCTGAAAATGTCATTGATGGTTTATATTCCCTTGAAATTCAGGGAGATGGAGTAACTGCTGAACCTGGATTAATCTCTCAAAAACTCGCCTTCGATTCTCATTATGATAGTGGCGAAACATTCAAATTATCTGGACAGTGTACGGTGAGCGGGCTTACATCTGGAAGTTTTAGGGGAGATATATACGCGGGGGGCATGGTAATAAAGGAATTGAGATGGGAGGCTGATACAGATGGACCAATTCAAAAAGATATTAGTTTCCGATTTGATACGATCCCCACTCAGGTATATATTCGTGTACATGGGTCTGGAACTCCGAATGCAGGGGCTACATGCTTTTTTGATGATTTTGTAGTATCCAGGTATTCAGATTTTGAAATTGCTGAAACGGGTTCGGATATATCCACCACTGGATATTATGACGTAATTCCAGATGTTACCATCCGGGGCATCGGGACAGATGAAGCGAGTGCATCTACCAGTCAAGTAATTTCAAAAATTACACCAGATGATGATACGTTTGAATCAACATCGACGAGTTATGGTAGCGCGTGCTATACAGCAGTGCTTCCGGCACTTACGGGAGGTTCAAAATATAGACTCACTGAATTATCAGCCAGTTTCAAAAGTTCAAATTTATTATCATATACTTATATAAAAATTACAATTCAGGCAGCTTCTCTATTTTCAGGGAAGGAAACGGCTCTTGGGCTGTATACTACTCATCGAACTATCTACACCAGACGAACATATACGCTTCCGTATGCATTAGAATCAGCGACTAATGAGACGGTTACTTTGAGATATTATATTAGATGTTCAGACCCTGGTTATAGAGCATCTGCGACCAGACTTGGGTATATTTTCAAAGAAATATTAAATAGTGTGGTCGTGGATGAAAATGAAATATACCTGTATAATACAGCAGATCCCAGGATTATATTACATTGTTGCAATACAGTTCCACGCGGATACATGGCACAAATAAAAGCCAATTGTACCGGATCATATAGATATGTGGAACCATTCACAGACGATGCGTATATCTCAAATGCATACTCGATAACAGGAACCGTAGCACGAAATGAGGAAAATAATTCCCTTGTAATGAGTGCAGGAAGTTCTATAGTATTTCCATTTGATTGTCTGTATCCAGTGACAGGCATCCCATTCATAAAATTATTCGTGCTATCAGGAATCCCTCAAATATCAATTGCTGATGACGGTGGTACTGGTGGAATTCCTGGAACATTTTATCCAATCTATACAAACACGAGTATAGCTGTCGAAAACGCAGATGTTCTGCGAGAACTCGATAATGTAGGATCGCTGCGATTACGAGGAAAAACTAAATATTACGTAAAAATTGAACCGTATTCAGGAGCTTCATGTGAATTTTCCCAGATGTTAGAATATGCCTCCCTTGACACGATGGATGCAGAAAGGCCATATATTTACTCCACCGGATCAGCGAATACCTTTGGGGTTGTGGTTGGGGGAACTGGAAAATGTTCCGCAGTGATCAGTTTAGGGTATCATGATTCTAATATTTTACCGTGAGGCTGTACCATGATACGAATTATCAATTTTAGACTCGTGATTGAAAAATTTGATACTCACGAAAAATATTATCCACGGGTGGTATCATTTGATACGATAGATAGTTACCCTCTGACTGACGCGCCATCAGCGACTATCAAAATGATATCAACTAGCAACCTAGATGATGTTTCAACGGTTTCTCAGGTGGAGTTTGACGATATAGTGAGGCTTCAGGCATCAGCACGATACAATGTACTGGAAAAAAATGTATGGGTAAATATATTCGAAGGGCGAGTCCAGAACCAATCGAAAGAGTATGGCGAAAATAACGAGATTGAGCTATCGTGTGTCGGGCATATTATAGAAGCATATAACAAGTCGATCCATGTCGATTTTACTTACAATAATGTCGATGCATCAATACTATTGCAAGCAATGGCCGCTAATACGGTAAGAATCGATTACAATGCAAGTTATGTTCAGACTGCTCTTGCAGTGACGGAATTTAATCAGGTCGCAAAACAGAATTTTGTGATTGACACATATAAAGAAATTGAGAAACTCAGTGGCTATAGACAGATGATTGATGTTGTGCCGGTTTATAGTTCTGCTGGAAATTTACAGGTCTGTTATACTCGATGGAGAAATTTTTCGTCTACCCCCACAAAACAATATGCTGTCATCGCTGGCACTCCACGGTTGATATCCGCGTCGTTTGATATAGTTGGAGAAGAAGTGTATAACTATAGGTATATTCAAGGTGGAGAGGACACTAACGGCGTACAGTGCGAGGGAAGTGCTTATAATACCGACAGTGTGAAATTATACGGAACCCGTGATAAAATAGATACATTCTCATGGATCAAAACTAATCAGCTATGCAATGCGATTGCAGCAGGGTTAGTGATTGATTCTGGGGTTCCGTATGTTGCAGGGCAGGCAGTGTTGGAGGGCACCATTGACGCACACATCGGTGATTTAGTAAATGTAAAAATCGCTTCTCTTGAAGTAAATGGCGTAGAAATTAACGGATATTATACAGTTTATCGCGTAGCTCATTCATTTTCCGGAGAACAATTTACCACTACTCTAGATTTGGGGAGAATAAAAAAGAATGAATATGATTATATATCCATGAGTTTGACTCAGATCTTGAAAACGTGTTATAAAAACCAATCAAAACTTAAATGATTGGTTTTATTTTATATCGTTTTTTTGAGATCAAGATGGCAACATCTGGTTAATACATCCGAGTGAGTTCTACCTTACCCCCGTCGACCCCGGAAACTTTAAAACGATGATTTCCTTTGTAAATCTCAACATACGAAGCGGTTATTTTATCATATGAATACCCATAGTCCGCATCTGCGATACCATTCATAACCCCTTCAAGAATTTCTCCCAAGTTGAATATTAAAGTTTCATCGGTGATTCCAGCCATTTGCATTCTTTTTTTGCATTGATATAATCCAACGGTTTGGTTGTATAGTAGTTGAAATTCACTTGAGGGGGGATTATTTTCAATGTCATATTCAAGAGATAGTTTTCTAAGCGCATTTGATAATTCAAGATCATAATCATGCATTATTTTTTCAGTTCGTTGACCGTCGTTCTCTGGTTCCATGATATTTCCCCCTAGTGAAGCATATATTTGCATAACATCAAACCTATATACTCCTCAAATGTGATGTCTTTATCATCATCTTTATATGTGGCATATCCTTCCCTTAGAAGAGGTATAAAAAAATCAGGTAACTTTGCAGATATTTCAGTTGTTGTAGTCAGCTCAAGAGATTCCAAAAAACCATAGGGTAAACCTCCAACTTGCTCTTCAAAAATTTGATTTAATAATTCTATGTAAGTTAACTTTTCAGTCATTGTGTTCACTCCCTTTATACCACATTTAATTTTTCAATTGTAACCTCAAAACCACACGTTTCTAACTCTTCAGCAGCTTCTCTAAATATCTCAGGATTCGGGTTACCACCAATTACCACACATTTAAAAGTTGTATGTTCATAGGGATACACATATCCAATACGTTCTAGGGAAATCAAGTGCTTTTTGTAAAAAATGTCCATTTCCCATGTTTCATCGTCCCATACCAATCGATAATTTCCCAATTTAAAATACTTAGATAATATTTCTTTTATTTTCTTTTCATTATTTTCTCTTAACATACGTCTGGACTCTTGGAGGTGTACCATATTTTGTTCATCCTCCTTTATTTATCATCGTTGGGAGTCTGTAGTATAAAGGTTCCATGATCGTAATTATCTTCTTTTTCAACTGTACTCACCAAAAACGTTTTCAATACATTAGTTCCAGCAGAAGCGTTAATTTGCTGCATAGTACCAAGTGCAGCCATCCGCCCTATGAATTCCGCGCGTGTTAGATTGTGCACATTGTCAACTTCTCCACGCTAAAGCAGTGGAGCTTGCGCTTCTACGTCTTAGTTACCTAAGCAGAGCACATTAGGCAGGTTGACAACTGCCCGAAGCATGATATTTTTAGCTGCATTGAAATCAGCATTTTCAGCATGCCCGCACTCAAGGCAAACGAAAGATGCCTGATTCTTTCTGTTTTTCTTATCGGTATATCCGCATACCGAGCAAGCCCTTGATGTATTTCGAGGATCTACTGCAACAACAAGAACTCCTAACAGTTTTGATTTATACTCAATAAAGTTCCTCAATTCAAAAAAAGCCCATTTACCAATAGATTCTCGAACAGCTTTTGAAACCGTTACGTTCTCTTTAATGCCTGAAATATCTTCTAAGGCAATCGAGCGATTTGTGTCTTTAGCTGTGTTTACAATTTCCTTTGAAATACAATGATTAGTATCTTTTTTGAATCTACGTTCTCTACCACTGATCTTTTTAAGATGCTTCTTAGCTGAATATGTACCAACTGATTGGAGAACTGCTTTTATTTTTGCGTATCTTTTCCTTACTTTGGTACATTTATCACCTGAATATACTTTACCATCGGATGTAACAGCCAGATTAACAATACCTAAATCTACACCTAATACACCGTCTGAATCTATAGGTTCAGCGTCTGGAAGATCTACAACAATCATTAAGTAGAAAGTTCCCTTGATATAGATAAGATCAGCTTGCCCTCTAACTCGGTTTGCTTCGAGTTTTCTATATTCTCCATATTGAATCCCTACTTCTATTCTTCCATCTAAGGTTAATATAGAAATAGTATCGGCTGATTTGTAGGACAGGATACGTTGGTCGTATACGGTAGCTCCATGAAGATCAAAATCATGAAGTGTTTTTTTATCTACCTTATACGATTCTGCTACTTTTCCAACTGCTCTTACTGTCATTTGAGCCGATAATCCATATTTCTCTCTAATTTCATAGTATAGTTCTTTTTGAATTCCGATTTTACCGAATACTTTTGTATTGAATGCGAAAATTGAAACAAAGTTACATGCTTCATTGAACTTCTCCATAGTCTTCAATAGACTATCATGCTGTTCTTTTGTAGTTATCAGTTTAGTTTTAACAGTTAGAAGCATGTCATCATCTCGGTATAGAGTATATGGTTCTATAGTATTTATAACTATCGTGCCTTGAATTAAGTTTACGTAATTCCTCCCCTGGCTAAAGCGCGGGGCTTCCTTCCTTCGACGCTGTGAGCGAATCCGGCATTATAAAATAAGGTTAATTGTTCAAGTGCTTTTTTTGAGAATATAGCGGATACAATTACAGTTTTTTCATCTTTGAATATGTCTTCCGTTGTTATCATATTGTTTCACCAAATCGATTTATAATTATAATGCTCCAATTTCAAGTCGAACAACTAAATGTTTAGGGCCGTCATCTATTATTTTATTCGTATGTTTATCAATTGAATACAATCCATACACCAAATCATCGACTGGATATATTCTTACAACCCCCTGGTCGAGATCAGTTGTCCACTTAAATTCTGTCACTACAAAGGAATAAGTTAGCCAGTCTGGATTTATTTTATGCGTTTTATTTGAACATTTGTGATTTGCGTAATCTGAAATTAACTGCTTTCGTTCATCTTCGGTGCTTAGAAATTCAAAATACTTGTTGGAGTCATCCATCATGTGTCTCCTTTTAATAGTTTATTTTAAACATACTCCATATATCTTTAACAGTCGTAAAACACTCATAGACCACATACAAACACACAATATCTACTACAATAGCTATTAGCCAAATCGGATTATTGGTTCCAACTAAGTTATATAGAGCCCACATTAGTTTTAGAATTAAGAAGGCAATTAATGAATATCCCAAACGTCGATATGTTTTTTCAGAAATCATGTTTTAACCTCGGTGGTTGGAGGGTTATAAGTTTCTTCAACTAATTCTACCTTCCACGCCTCACACCCGATATATACTGCCCAAGATACTACATTTTTCCGAATCTCATCTACCGCTATATAAGGGTCATAATTGTATTTCTTTACAAGAAGTGCAACGACTGCTTCAAAGTAGTCTTTTGAGTCGATTTCAGGTCGTCTTCCGGTGGCTGCTCCGATCATCGGATCGTAACATGTACCTACGGTGTAATTATGTAACCACGGATATTTTTGATAGATTTCTTCAAGATCCGTATTATTACCGCCCATGTTTATATTTCGTATCACTTCCAAGAAATCGCAGTAGTAGCCTTACTAGCCTCCTCACTCACGCATTTCTTTACATCATCGTTAGTTTCAGCCAGTTTCAAAATTCCCGCTTTATCAATCTTCGTTTGTATCGTAGAGGGTCTATAAGACACAGTTGCGAAGTCAACCTTAAAGGTTTTCTCAGACGACAATACATAACTTTTAACTCTCTGTACCATACCCTCTGCGTAATCCTGTTTAGATTTAATATCCGTGAGTGCGGTATTTGCTAACATCAATGTCTCTTTTAGCAGTGCTTCCGTAGCATCTTCGGGATTATTACCAAATCCTGCTGGACTTACTTGGAGGTTAATAAAGTCTTCATATGTCGCACAGTATGAATTTCCATCTAAAAATGTTTTAATTTGTGTCATTTTAATATCTCCATTTTAAATTTCATTTATTAATTTTTCTGCATCAAGAATATTACCCGTTCTACCGGGAAGTAGAGATTTAAGATACAATAAATCAAAAATGAGTGCACAATTACCCTCGCCGCGTATAAGGTTATCATAAGCAGTTTCCAGATCCATTATATCACTCCTTCCGCATAGCCGGTTCTTTGAAATCATTATCTATATTCTGTTTGATAACTGAAATCATCCACTCTCTACATTCTGCTATGTTACAAATCCAATACCAGTCGTCCACAGACTCATAATCAAATCCGATTCGATTTTGAATTGCGTCAATAAATTCCTGAAAGAATGCTTGTTGAGATGCACTTGCTCCATTACAATTGCCATCTGGAAAACGAGCCACACAACCGTATAATAACGTTGCGAAGTCTATCTTCTGCCATCCCTTTCTTAGAGTCATCGGATATGTCAGACGCTCACCAAGTAAACAATCACAAGCTACGGAGAACTCCACTATCCGTTTATCTTTAATTTGTAATTGTTTTGCTGCGAGTTGTGGGATTAACGCCAATAAATCAGAAGTTCTATTGAGATCATTAGCATAAGCCAAAACCAGAGTTTCAACAATTTCTTTAATATTTTCGTTTTTTAATTGTGCGTTTATAATTGACAGTTGCTCAATCGTCAGCGTCATTATTCAACCACCACCAACATCTTAAGATAATCCATAGACTTTTCAAAACATAAACAATGTGGCAGCCTTTCCCCATATAAGGTTTCATGCATAATATGGAAACCTCCACAAACCAGATCGCCACATTCGGCTTTATCACCGGGAATTAAAAGGGATAATAGAGTTTCTTTCATACGCTCGCCGCCCATTCATCCACTAGATCATTAATATAAATAGTTCTTTTGAACCATGAATTAACCGAGATTACAAATGCTTTTAGGGACTCACTGTACTCTACTCTTCTATCTCCTGCTATATCATTAATAATAGAGACGACAAACTGCTCAAATGTGTCGCTCATGCTTCCCTCGCCTCACTCTTTCTTTTTCCCTGGTATAAACAGTGTTCCGTATACGTTCTTGCATCACACACTTTGCAGGAATAGCCCTCGCATTCTTTTTCAGTCGTAGGGAAGGTTAACATGTTCTGGACCTCCTGCAATAATAGACTAGATCAGCCGCATCCGTAATAAATTTAAGATGCAGATAACTGAAGTGATTTTTAAAGATTGCAGCCCTGAAACTTCGTTGTAGGGGATTCATTGCACCCCTCCGTTTTCAAGATATTCAATTTCCCATGTAGGGTGACATTTTATGTTTGTCTTGTCTCCATCAAGTTTTACAAGCAGGTAAGAACTTGTACCACCGCGAATAACACCGTCTTGCCCCTGGTATTTGATTTTTGCACCTTTGAAGGCTGGAACTCTGTAATAATGGCGAATATATTCAAGAGCATCATCACTGGCTGACATTTTACACACCTTCTGGATATGTAGGAATCGTTTGAAGGAATGCCCCGCAAAAACTGCATGATAAATGCCTAACTTCATTTACAGTGTTTCGATGACGTGTTTCTGATATGGGTTCGCTATCTCGATTACATGTAGAGCAGCGCATTTAAAACACCCTCTTTATACGCTGCTGTTTGCCAGATCTAAACAGACCCACCCTAGCTTTTGAGGGCCTTGTATGTCTTAGACGGCCATTCTCGCGTTTTACAATATTGGGAGTCATGCGATAACCCCCTCCACATTTTCAAAAGTAGAATGAGTGTTATGTTTCTGGAACTTAGGAAGATATTCATTCACATATTCGTTCCGATATGATCTAACGCTCCTGATAGTAACCAGCCCATTAGGTGAAATTGCTGTAATCGTGTTGGTCCGTGGAAATGCGTAAAACTTGAATCCCTTGCTTTCGAAGTGCTCTTTCCCTTCAAGTACCCATTGGGAGAATTTAGATGGTTTATACTGGCGAGGCATTTGATTCCAGCGTCTGTGCTGTACGGAAATTGCTTGTTTTTGGGATGGTGTCATTTTCATTCTGCTGTTCATTTTATCTACGCTCCAACTTTTATTTTGTATTTATTGTGTATGCTCTAATACGCTACAATGGTATTTATAGTTTGCTACAATGAATTATTAAAAAAATATGTTATTTTTCATCGGGCAATACTAGAATTATAATTTTTCTTCCTTCAAATCCTCTTTTTACATACGCCTGTGAATTTCCTTTAACAATTGTATGTATTTCGGTTATCCCTTTTCGAGGGAATGTTAATACTCCTTTATCATCTATGGAATATTCATGAATTTTAGCTTCTCTCGCTGACATATACAATTATTAATGCAATGATGATATATAACGTTTGCTACAATAGCTTAATGCCATAAATTTAATTATGAATTATATATCATATAATTTAATATACTGTTACCAATATATAAGTAATAAATATATTGGAGCGGTTATATGACTAAAGAAATAACAGTAAGCTCTTCAATTGACGACTCAACGAAATTACAAAAACGAATTAATGCCGAGGGGAACACACCCGCCAGATACACATTTCAAGGCGATGAACTCGAAATTAATTCACTAATCCGATTTTTCAATTATACCGAATGCTCGGGAAATGGAATTACATTTAGACTAATGGAAAATGCCCCAACAAATCCATTTAGCGAACAGGTTCCCCTAGTAGGTTCTAAGTTCACGAATGGGGCTGAAGGATTGAATTTCCATGATATAATTTTCGAAGGAAATCGAGACATTCAGAATAAGGTCCCGAAGAAAAACGGAAAGAATTGGGGATTAGGTTATCATAATTTTATTGGATTGGGCTCGAATAAAAGTATCTCTTTTTCGAATGCGGTTAATTGTGAATTTTATAATTTAGAATTTAATAATTCGCTTGGAGATGGCATACGTCCCGAGGGTGGAACCAATATAAAAGTCCACGACATCAAAGGAAAGCGTACAGGTCACGATACCATCAATTACAGTGCCGTGAAAGGTGGCGAAGTATATAATGTCGATCTGATGCTAGGTGTTGGCTCTGGCGTTCGTATGCGCTCCTGCCAGAACGTGAAAATCCACGATTGCAAACTAGATAATAGTGCGGGATTGACTTATGGTCCCGGTATCCAGATACAGAGTACTGCTTTAAATTGGATCAGTTCAGGAATTGAAGTTTATAATAACTATGTACACGACACTTACGGTCCTGCTGTTCAAGTAGCCGGGAAAGTCCCCAACAATGGATTAGTATCAATCCACAATAACATCTTTGAAAACTGCGGTAAGATGCCCAAGAGTACGGTTCGCCCAATAAACGGAGGAGTAGCTTTTGAAGGTATTCCCGTTGAGATCTATAATAATACTATTGTGGGAAGTTATGGGTTTGGATTGGTCGCGGGTGCTTATGATGTTGGTTCTACGTACTCGTTTTCTGCAAAATTATATAGGAATATCATAACTGGCACAAGGAAATGCCTCACTCCGAATTCCCAATCCGGTACTGGGATTGCTAATTTTGTAGGATCCAGATGTCAGTTAACGTGTTCTGAAAACTGCCTATATGAAAATCTAGCTGAAGTGTACAATGTAAAAAATACAAATGGCATTTCAAAAGATCCACTGTTTGTCGGGGAAGGAGACTATCATCTCAAAACTTCAAGCCCATGTAGACTGTCAGGATATCAGTTAGGACGATATGCAGACACCACAACTGACGATCCCGAAACTCAAACACCCACGTCTATTTTTGTACACTGTACTGAAAGCGAAGCTGCTGAGATCGTTAGAAAATATAATTCTAATTATATAGTTTATAGGAGCGCATAACATGACTACAGTATCCGATACGAAGGAATACCCATCCACCAGTACAAAACCGGCTGTCACGATCAAGGGGCAGGCAGGAAAGCAAATTAAGATTGAATCGGTTTCCATTCAGCTTATTTCCGGAAAAGAGGGAGTGACCAATTCAACCACCGTATCAATAAATGGGACACCATTTGCAGCATGGAAGTATACTGCTGCGAAGTATAGCGATGTTCTCACATACAACAAATATCCAGTCGTGGCTGATGCTGGGAAAGATGCGGTTATTTCCTGGGCCATAACAACTAATAACAGTGTATATCCCGCTAAATTCAAGAACGCTTCTTATACGTACTCATTTGTTGATGTTGAAACTGGCACTGAAGTTACTAATCAGTATCTAATAATCAAATGCGAGTCTGATGCTGCTGCTACTGCGCTACTCCCGAAAATAAAGGAACTTGCGCCGAATGCTGAAATCGGGACTGTGAGTAAGGTGTGATGGTATATGACCAGCAAATACGAGTTGAAACTGTTAATTGAAGAATTAAGACAGGAAATCAGGGAATTAAGGAAAGAGGTTGCAGAACTTAAACCCACTGATATCACATCAAACATTCAACCGTTATATCCAACCACTTCATACCCACCCAGAGGCGGAACTACACGGATCACGACACCAATGTTCCCTTCGACATCAATTTACGATTCATCGAGTTCCGGAAAAACAAAGAGTACTGACGTAATAAGTACCTATTAAAGGTGAACACGCTGGATGTGTTAACATGTGTGAGATATTCCTAACGATCGGGCAAATCGAAAGGCAGCGGCTTGAAATCGCACGTTACGAAGCTCAACAAAAAAAAGAGGATGAAGATGGCAAATTATAACCCAACCACGGCTGATCCGTTAGCACGCAAAAATCCAATATGTACATATTCTAACGGTGTTGGAAAATTAAAAACTCCAACTATGAAAGAACAAATCACAGCTTTACAAAAGGAAGTAGACGAACTTCGGCAAGAAATCACAGTTCTAAAGACACTACTTCCACCACCTGAATACATTTACGGGATGAGGTAAAACATGTTGCATATTTCAGTAATTGAGAATTATATTAACGGTTGGAGAACCGACATCATAAACGATGATGGGAAGATGTTGGTATTCGCAAATACTGCTACTGTAAAGGAAGGAGTAATCGAAGTCGTTGATAAATTAATTTCCAAGTGTCCAGAACTCCGGAAAGATGCAATTGAGGCTATGTATAATTGCATTTCACACGACGAAGACATTTGAAAAGTAACTAGAGGTTAAACGATGGATACTACAGAATTTGACGGAATGCCTGGAATATTAATCCCATGTGAAAGTGTCGAGGCGCTAACCGCACTTGTAAAAGAACTATATGATAAAGGAATTTTAACCGATGAATCGATCAAACTGGTGAATGTTCCCGAAGATATTAAAGATATTTTAAATGAGCATGTTTGAGGTTTAATAATGCCTGAATGCTGCGGTTCGTGTAGATCCTACATCAAAGATCTGGATTATCCCGCGTTATATGGGGAATGCGAAAGGAAGGGAAGAATCGTAGCTTATCACGCGATATGTGACATCAACCGATGGAGGCCGAAGTTGTGATCCAAAATCCAGAAAATAACCCTGTTGAAATGGTTGAGGATTGCTCAGGAGATCCGCTTGATATTAATTATTCAGATTCATCAGTCCCAATTATTGACAATTATATAATATTAAATTAATAATAAGGAGACTTTACATGATTGATTTTGAAGAAATGAACCAGCTAATAACATTTATTATCGGTATCGTAGTGGCTATTGCCACCGCATATGGAACTATGAAAGCACAAGGGAATATAATATATCCAGCCGCAAAAGTTGAAGCAGGTAAGGCAAAGATAGCTGCCGGTGTAGAGCAAATAAAACAACTTACCGAGAATAACGCAATTGCTCAGGATATTATGTCAGTAACTGGAAACATATCAGCTCAGGAATTAGGTGCAATCCTGACAGTAGCAAAACAGTATTCAGTCGATGGGTTCACAGCATTGGAAGCTCAGGAACTTGGAAGTATGATCGTTGAGGCTGCAAAAAATAACTAAGATGGTCTGAATGAATTTGAGGATCTAAAACGGATGTTAAATAACGATATATGTGAGGTACGATGTGCAAAGGATGTGATCCTGCGAATTTCATCGAAATATTAAAAGTCATTGGTAATATTTTAGCAGTAATTGGGATAATAGGAATTGAAATTGCTCTAATAATAACAGGGAATGATGGAATGTATGCTCTGCCGCTCGTTGCAGTTGTATGTTTAATTTTAGGAGTTAAAATCCCTGAAGAAACGGCAAGAGGGCTTGTTGGGGGAGTGCTAAAAAAATAAAAAATGATAATCAGAGTACTCCAATTTTCTTTTTTTCCTCAGCAATCCGTTCAATCTTCTTCTCATTCGCCTTATATGCGGCATCTAAAGCCCACCTAAGAGCTTCGCCGTCGTTCGTAGTACTAAGAGCCGATTTGATCATTTTTAGCTTCTGTATTTGGCTCTCTGTATATTTAGCTGAACGATATTCTGTTAATGGGTCATCCTCTACGTGTTTAGGTTTTCTTCCACGTTTAACTTTTTTTACTTCTTTTATCGGAGAGTTGTTCTCTCGCTCCTCGGTGCCTGCGTAAAGTTCAATAGGTTGCCCATTCGGAGAAGTACTTGGATTTTCTTCAAACATCGAATCTATAACATCATTATCTCCGAAATTATCCCAATCCTTCATTAGTTCCACCCCCACCTTTCCAATAATTCTTCTGTAAATTCCATATAAGCTATCGCGCCTGTAGATCCAGGTTCATAGTCATAGATAGATTGTTGATACATTGTACATTCTTCAAGTTTTATACATACCGGAATCGTAGTTTCGAATACTTTATTTCCAAACCGTTTCACTAAAACCTTTTTTATTTTCTTTGACATGTTGGTTCGATCATCGTATTTTGTAAGGAGTATTCCCCGGATCATTAAATTTGGGTTCAGCCTCGGAGACATTAGAGCTTTAAAGTAACTAAAGATTTGATCCATGATGTCCATCGCAAATGCCCCAAATATAGGGATTATTACCTCATCCGCAGCGCACAACGCGTTCGTGGGTATAGTCTCAACGCCAGGCTTTGTGTCTATGAGGATTACATCATACTTTCCTTTAATAGATTCCAGTGCATCCCTTAGAATTGACTCTCTTGAGAATTCAGAGATTAACATTGGCTCAATCGTAGACAACGCAAAACACGAGGGAATAATATCTACATTCGGATCTATAGATGGATATATTAAATCCCCGATTGGAACGCCTAAGAACAGATCTCTTATTGTTTTTGTTATATCTTCCGAACATGCTGCTCCGCTCGCGTTCGCTGAACTGTCGGAATCTACAATTAAAACTCTAAATCCCTTTTTCGCTAGTCCAAACGCTAAACATAGCGTTAATGTTGTTTTACCTACCCCGCCTTTTCGGTGATAGATTGCAACTACTTTAGCTTTTTTTACTGTTTTCTCGTTTTCCATTTTCAATTCCTCGATCTATTAATCTATGTGTAAATTGATCTATTAGTAAATTAATTTTTTTGTGTATCTATATTTTAATATATTTGTTGATTGATAAATTAATATATTCATGGATTAATAAATTAAATTATTTGTACATTGATGTTTTAATAAATTGGAAAATTAGTAGATTGATAATTTAATAGATTAATAGATTCATATATTAATTTATTAAAATTCATATGCGGGCTGCCGCGAAGAAGGTGATAAAAACCCCGAAAGAGAAGAAAAACGTTTTGAAAAATATGGTAAATTAAAAAAGAGAATTAAATACTCAAAACTTCCTTCATGACCTCAAACTTTTCCGCTTCTAAAATTTGAGTTCTGCACTCCATACAAATCCACCCCATATACAATTAATAGTCCAACGCTATAAAATAATCTTACAAATATAATATTAGTCTCCCAAACATATCATATACACCCAATGCAATATTATACTGAGTGAAATATATTACTCAGAATATTTAAGTTCGTATATGAATACCACTGTTTTTGTAGAGGATTTCAAAAAAACAACAACGAAAATACGCCTGAATATCCCGACCGTTTATAAAAAGAATGCCACCGTCGAACTCTTAAAAAGCTCTGTTTTAATCGCAGTCTCCGGCGCGCTACGTGTTTATATCGCGTGCCTATTACTCCAAACTCAACCAAGTATCATAACATGTATTGCAGGCGGCCTAATCATCTACAGTGTATATACGCTTGACAGATCTCTGGATTCCGAGGAGGATGTTATAAACAGGAAAGAACTAAGTGGTTCAAAAAAAGAAATCGGGATTGCAGCGTCGGTAATTACTTTTTTGATTGGAAGTTATGTACTGGCAAAAGAAGGTATGCTGGCAGTTGCATTTTTACCTCTGATAATCGGATACCTCTACAGTAAAGGTATTAAAATCGGGAAATTTACGTTTAGATTGAAGGGCGGGCTTGGAATTAAAAACGTAGTGGTTGGTATTACGTGGGGTATTTTCATCGCTTGGCTCGCGTGTAATACCTGTAAAAGTGTTATTTCAATCGTGTTAGTATTCATTTTATACGGAATCAAAACGGGCATTAATTCGGTTATAGACGATTTCAAAGATGTCAACGGGGATGCACTTACAGGACTTAAAACACTTCCTGTAACATTAGGAGAAAGAAATACTCATCGTTTGCTTACCAGCCTGCATATAATCACTCATTTGATACTCGGTATTGCATTGATTCTAAAATTGATAGCATATGAACCTCTTGTACTTTTATCCAGCTTTATATGTGGATTGATCTGTATTCAGAGATATACAAAAGAGGATTATACATCAATCCAAAAAGTAGGATCAACGTTTTTTAAGGATGGAGAATCAACGATTACTATCATATTAAGAGGGATTGCGGGTACATTTTTTGTATGATTGACATGTATAGAGGCGGCGTACTTACCATTTCAACCGCTTGAGCCTTATACCAACTAAATAGGGATTCTCCCCATTTTATAGATGCTGGATCAGAACCCTGCATATCATTTTTAGTGTCATGTACGCCATTAAAATAATTAAGTGATAATGATAAGAATTCATCTGTAACCGCAAACGATGTTTTAAGATCATTGTAGATATAAAAATGTGTACCATGTTTAAGTAAAATATCAAGTTCCGATGCATATTCGCATTTAATTTTATTATACACTCCATCAGTTAGAATTATTTCAATTGATGCGCCACGGTTCGCTAACTCTAAAAATAAGTCGATCCATGATGGAATGAATATACATGCAGCTCCTTTGAAATATAGCGAATTTGAAACGTTTTCTTTGAATTCGGGATGCGATTCGCAAATATTATAGCTTTCTGCTCTGATGACGGAACACTCTTTTAACTCCCGTATCCTGTATAACAACTCTGCCGAGATTGCAGAGAGATCATGTTCGCCCCAGAACGACTCATTTGATTCGATGGCATCTAGGGTGTCCAGTAGCGGCTTGTAATACATCGCTGCAACCCGGCCAAGTGGAGCCAATGAGTATAGACCATCTTGCTTGATAATCATCTTTGCGGCTTCCATTTCTTTAAGGCGAGGCAGGATTTCAGGTGACCTTACATCGAAATGATCTTTAATATCTTGAAGGGTTCTTGGTTTTTCATGAAGAAGGAATAGTACATCCTTCCTTTTTTCGGAAGCGGTTAAAAGAGATAACAATCCGTCCTTTTTCATGTTTTCTCCTCCATGTGTGTTGTTTTCAATTCTTTTCCGGAAATTGTTCCTTTCAAGCCTTCGCATTCTATAACATAGATTTCTAGTTCGTGTAGGAGTTCTTCAATTTCGGATTCTAAAGATTTGACTCTTGTTTCTAAAAATTCATTCCTGCAAACTATTCGCATGATAACATCTTGTTGACTTTCATTTCCAATCTTATGATCGTCGAGATACTGTTTTAAGCGGTTTGACGCTTTCATTGTTGATATTTTATCGGGATCTGGTGTTAACTGATCTTCAATTGCTTTTACGCGGGATTCTAGGTCATCAGTCATTTTTAATCATGCTCCTGACTCTATCAAGTTCTTCCTTTGTATGCGGAGTGCCGCCTTCGTTCATCTCTAAATACCAAATGAGGACATCTTCTTTATTTATGAGATCGTTCACATGCCAGTGGAAATTAATTCTGAATGGGAGAGAATCTTCATACTCGTTTCTATAATGTCCAAACACCGGAATTTCATTCTTCAAGAATCGGAGAATAGCGGTAATTCTCTGAAGCCCATCCACACAGACGTATTCACCTTTCCAATCTCGAAACCACCCTGGATGATTAAAGTAAAAGTCTCTCCCCGACTCCCCGCCTCGAAGAATATATTCAATATATCTGATTTGCTGTTCCTCAGTCCATACGTGGCCTCGTTGGAAATCGGGGTATAGATTAAGCCCATGTTCTTTAATGTCTCGCTCTAATCGGTTCTCAAAGTCTTCCATGAATACATCTACCTTGTATCCAGGTGTCTTTGTAAATTGTGGAATTAGTTTAAATTTTAGCATATATCTTATTCCTTCCAACATATTATTCTGTATGGTATAGTATACGTATACTGATATAAATAATTAACGTACGGTCTCTAAAAATAAACTGAAAACACGGCGAAATCTAAGCCCACCCATGCGGAGAAAAAAGAAAGGTAATGGAGATACATTAAAACGAGAATTTGAGGGCATACGCGGGCTTAGGAAGGAGTGTTAGCATACTCTCTTAATACCCTTGACTACATACTTAACGCCCTTAACCACACACTTCGGTACAACCCGCTTACATCCAGAGTATACCATATCTGTAAACATATGGCACCAAAGCATCGATACAGCCCCTGCAATGATTTCAATGTGGATAGTATATCCAATCCATAACGCAGGAATCAACCACCAGCCAATGAGAACAAACGGCCCCCATGCGTAGTGATGAAGTACTTCACGGTGGCCAAAATCCGCGAATGGTGCGAAAATGTTGAATGGCCCGAATAGTTTTGTTACAACACTACTTGCTGAATCGAGATCGCAGGTGATGACGAGCGTATAGGGGATTACTCCGATCCAGAAATAGACTAGCGTTTCTGTTGTTAAATGGTTAGTTGCTAGTCCTATGATTGAAAGGATTATTGCTGTTATGATGCAGGCTAAAGCATGATGTTTATAGTTCATTTTAGCCTCTCAAATATTCCACAATAACAAACACCATCAGCTTCTAATTCCCTGTTAGCACCCTCACACGGGCACATAGTACCTACCTTACACAGACATGCAGGTGTTCCAGACTCGCCTTTCTCATTCATCAGTTCTATTTTCTTGATGTGGCGATCCATGCAGGGATTACAGTTTAGATCCTGCGCTTTATGCCGGAAGTAATCATATAGTTCAGTTGTTGAGTTGAAAGCTGCCATTAATAACCCTCCGGTAATACGGTTTTAGACCAGACTACCGCGCCTTTTGGGGGATTATACCGCAGAGGCTTCTCAAATTTAACCGGATTTGCGAGTTTCCAATAATACTTTGGGGCGGAATCTTTATTCAAAGGAACGCATAAATGATGATTAACAAATGGTTCATCATAGAAATGCTGGTTATCTATTTGTTCGGTGCCGGTTAATTCAACCGTTCCTAGAATATAACCATGCCTTCTGTCAACCATTTCAATTTTATCTCTTTCGTTCCGAGAAATGACTTTTGAATCCTGCATCCTATATATTAAATTGATAAACCATTCATTGTGCGCATTATCTTCTTTATAAGAAGCGTATATAGCTACACGTTCTCTAATTTGTGTATTTCTTGGCCGGACTTCTAAAGTTTTCAACCCTTCCACGATCAAAGAAGCCCACGGCTGCCTAACTGCAAGAACGCGAATTTCATTATCTTTCAATGGCTCGGTCATTATTTTCCCTGCCTTTTCTTCTGTGCTTTCTTGATCTCAGTTTCAGCCGCAGCAATCGCCATTACAACAATATCATGATTTTTGTTTTTATCTATAACTCCCAAATCGTACAACATCCTCCGCATACCCCTCGCAAAGGCAACGTGTAGAGAATCCTCAGGAGTGCCTTTATGGGACAACTTAACTTCATCGAAATAATGATTGAGGGCGACATTACGTTTGTCAAGTTCGAATTCAGGTTGTGCGCCCATTATACAGCCTCCACGCGCACAGATTCGCCCACAATCATACCGTCTGGAATTTCACATGGAGCAATAACCACAATCTCCCCATCTCGTTCTAAAAACAATGGTGCGACTTCAAGAGATGGAAATCTCCAGGTGTGAACTCCCATCCATAATGTGCCCTCGTTATCAATGTGACCATATGGTTCTAATAGATTTAAATAGAATATGGCTTCCTGACCGGCTTTATTCATCAGCATGATTTGAGAGTTACTTAGTCTGGTGTAAGATTTTATTTTGCAGCCATCGTCAACATAATCATAAAATTGTTGAATCTTTTCTGGAAGTTCATCAACGTTCTCTGCAATCATTACTGTGTTTTCAGAATTTATTTTCAACATTTTCTGCGCTCCAACTTAGTTTCGATTATTATTTGTTTGAATAAATTACCTTCATACAACCGGCTCAAAAAGCCCTTCCTTCCACATTCCTACAAATTTATTCAACTTCTCCGTGTCTACACATCCTTTATGTGTTCCAGTGGAATATGTGCAGGAAATGCATTGATAATTATCGCATGTTGATCCGGGAGACCAATATACAAATGACATTTTTCAGTTCTCCTTCTTACTTAATTGGTTAATAACATCAACGCACTGTTTAACACGATCCGAACTCTTTACTAACAGTCTTGAAAAAAGTGGGAGCTCTATGAAAGCCTCTTTGTCGGTAATTACACCTTGATTGTTCTCCCGTATGATATCTTCTATTGATTCGATATTATTTTTTATTTGTTTTAAATCGTCGAGAGTTAGGTTATATAACTCATCTTTTATGATTTGATTCATCGTTCTCACTCCTTCGTGTCTTCCTTTGTATACCCGCCAATCGGCTTTAGAATCTCATCCGCTTGTTCTTCCGTGGATTCTTCTTTTGGGATTTTAGATGAAATTCCCTTTTTTATCATAGTTTTCATCACGTCAAAATCTTCTGTCATTATTCAGTCCTCCTTCTTTACCCACAAATAGCAACCAAGCCCTTTATTCATACCACCGCTAATCTCTCCTATCTTCTGCATCTTAAGAAGTGCCCGCTTAACACCATCAATAGATATTGCATTTTTTGTCATCCTTTTCCCATAAATTTCAGGTTTCAGCATCACTAACTCATCCCGAACTTGACTATTTTTTAAAGGGGTTTCAGCGTTATCGAGGACAGTTTTAATGTCCTCCGGTTGAATTACCCGCTGAAATCCCGAAACTCCTTTTGTACCTTTTGTCATTTAGTATCCAACCAGCCGACCGTCTTTATATGCCTGCAACACTTCGGCCTGTGTTTTAAGTTTTGGATTAGTGGAGTAATAATCTATTTTTGTAACTGAATCTGAAGATATACACACGACCTCTCGAACGTTGCTAAACCTACTTAGATGTGTGAATTGTAAAAACTGGTTGCCATTTAGATATACGATTTCGACATTCGATACGTTATCATACCAAAACTGATCTGTGTGAATTTCAGATACATTTCTTAAAGATACTGATGTCATGTTATTTTTCACTCCTACACGATTATCTAAAACAAAGAGAGTTAATCATCATTAGGTATTTTGAATCCGCTTAGCTGACCTGTGACCTGTTTTACAAGTTCATCGATGTCTATTCCATCACCGTAATTATTTATTGCGTGGTGGAGTGCTGCATTTGATAAGAAACCAATCTGGCACGATCTCAATACCGCGACCGTTTTCCACAGACTTTCTTTACACACGTCTTTGTAAAGCATCCAGATCTCTGATCCATATACGTTTTCAGTATCTAAACTTAGGAGAGTTCCGAGCCCACCTACAAAACTATTTGTGTCGATGTCCCCTGCTTCTTTGAGGAGTCTTATACATACAGTAGCTGCTCCAGGGTTACCATCAGCCAATTTCATAATTGCGCTCATTGCATTATCTTCTAGTGTGATTCTTGTGTTTGTGTTTGCCATATCTAATTACCTCATGTCCTAACTATTACTCTATTATGTGCCATATAATATATAAAGTTATCGTTATCTTAGGATAATGATAATGCTTTTATAATATGAGCACATAAAGGTGTAATAGATACGGGGCGAAATGCCCTAGTAAAATTAAAAGGAGAACTCGAAAATGAAAATGACAATAAAACCCGATTTGCATTCTGCGGTGTTGAGGAATGAAAAATCAAATATAACAGGTCAGTTTTGGTTTGAAACGGTGGATGTTGAACAACTCGGGAATATGAAGAGAAAGGTATCATTTATTCAGAATGGAGCTCTTTTTTGCTATATTATAGTCGATGATGTTGAATTTAAAAAACCAATCCTAGACACAGAGAGTGGCGAGAGTGACTAAATTCGAAATGTATGCAAAATTCAGTGTCGTACACGAGAAACAACTCCCTATAATAGAAGCCGAAAACGAATTTGAAGCTTTAACAGAAGCATACGAGAAGGAAGAGGGCATCGTCAATGAGTTAGTCGATGAGTACGGGGATAGTGTTGTGGTGGAAGAGTTTATTGCAAATCCCGTGGGAGAACCTGAAAATAAGACAACAATGTAAACGAACGGGGAATAATAACGAGGAGCTGATTAAAACGCCGATACCCGATGATGATAAACCCTTAATAACACTCAGCATTGTAAATGAGATTAGTGCAACGGTATGCCCCGTTTTATCTGGAGCTATAGAAGATTCCATTGAAGATGAGTTACAGCGAAAAACGAGTGAAATAAATAAGCTCAATGAAGAATTTAACAAACTGCAAGATGAACAGCGACTTATCAGGGAAATTGATAATCAGCCGGTAATTGAGATAAATGTCACTAATAAGAAAAGTAAAAATAAACTATGTGAGTTGGTAAAGTCCGGAAGTGTACGACTTATAAATGATTCTGAAGACCCCCAGTTAAAAGAAGAATTCAAGAAATTTTCGTTTGAATTTAATAGAAAAACGAAAAGTAAAGAAGGAAAGTTGCCTAAAAGACTTAGGAATGGTTGGTAAAATGAATAAATGGTACAACTTCAAACCCCTGACCCCCGCCAATCGGCAGAAATTACCACCTCAAAAAAAGTATGTGTTAGTCAGAGTGAAAAATTTAGATGTCGGGATGCAAGATCCAATCTGCGTAGGTTATTTAAAATATCACGCTGGCGAAAAATCCGAACCGTATTTTATCACTCCGGGATGTAGTATAAACAGTCCTCGTGGAGATGACAGGGTTTTGCAATGGTGTGATTGCCTCCCTGATGATTTTGAATGGGGAGATGTGGAATGAATATACAACAATTCAGAGAGAAATGGCCGAAAGAGGAGATCGTTGATTATATCCATGACGTTGATTATCTAGCAGACCACACCGGAGACGGAGAAGAAGATGAGTTTTTAAGGGATTTATATTGGTTACTAATAGACCTATTTCCTGACTGTGACCCGTATAAACAAGATTGAAATATATCATGGAGTTAGTAAAAATGAAACCTGGATTTTGTGGAGAATGCTACTATCTAAGTATAACAGAAAAAGAACAAGATAAACTGAAACCAAAACCAGAACATATTTGCAATAAATTCAATGTTAAATTATATCACTTTATATATCATCCGAAAATCTTACGTTGTAATCGATGTTTGCTTGTTCCGGAACGTGTGTATAGCAGTGAAGTAACAAATTCATTTGGTGATCCCGGTGTAATCGTTGAACGTGTGATATGTGGACAAAAATATGTAGGCAGTTTGGTTAATGGAGATGTGTTTAGGAAGATGTGGCAGAAAGAATTTCAGAGGAGTGGTTTGAAGAAATGACAATCGATGACTCAATAAAATACATTTTTGATAAAATCGATGACGAACTTATCGACCTGGCTATATTAATTAATGCTGATCCAGAGAAGAAAGATGAAATATTGAATAATTGGGTGCAAAATAAAGTATTTACAGTCCATTATCCGTATGTGTACGCGCACAACCTCTGTAAACAAGATCCTGCTGAACTTTGCAGGCAGGTTGATGTTTTGTACAAAGAAACTTTTGGAGATTTTGACGAGTTGTTCAAGACAGTTCCATGTTTGCGTAGGTTTGAGAAAGATATGTTGTAAGGAGCGTGAATAACATGGACGATGAATGCGAATGTTTGAAACGTAGAAAAAAATACGGCGTGTCAGAAAAACAGTTTAGGAACATTTCCTGTGACGATTTGGCCTGCTGGGAGGAATGTCATCGGGACGAACTAGACACACTAACAAGCGGAGAACAAGAAAGATATTTAGCTGGAATTTTAAAAAATAAATCAGCGTTGGAGTTGGTTGCTGAAATCCCGAAGGTAGAGGACCTTGTGATATCTCATTATATGGATAAGATGTTCGAGATGAAGGAAGCTGAGATTACTAAACGAAACAGTGCGGTATAGGGAAGTTGATAAAAAATGAGTGAAACCACAAATAATTATAAATTAATGGGATTTTTTGAAGTGTTAACATTAATTTTTGTTATTGCAAAAATAACAGGATATATTACATGGCCTTGGTGGTGGGTATTTTCCCCGGTTTTAGTACATGCCGTGTTATTAATTGGAGTTTTTGGAATTGTTATTATTTTTGCCATCATAAAAGCATGGTCTGATAATTAATTATACTTACCTTTTTTTAAAAACGCCACGAATTCTAAGCTATTTTAAACCATTTTTAATTTTACCACATACAAACACACCAGACCACGCCAAAACGTTCAACTGCGTGGCTTAAAACGTGTGTGTGTTTTGAGATGGGGAGTAGAATAATCAAAAATGAAAAATGAATTAAATTTCAATATACTCTTTGATCACAATTTTATTAAAAGACTGATACAAATAATCTTCCACACTTGGACTACATATCTCGAAATCAAATTCGGGCAAATCGATATCTAATGATTTGATTGTATCTAGGACTATACGTGTGCCTTTGTGGTCATGATTGAGATCATTTGTAGCAATGAAAAGCCACCAATCTCCACTATACCATTCTTGATCATCATCATAACGCAGATAAAAATACGCATAGTCTATGTTGTATCCTTTACCATTGTTGAGTATGCAACTTGAACCATTTGAATGAAATGGGTTCCCTGATAGTGCACTTATTAATTTTTGTGCAGCTTCTATATATTCAGAATTTAGAGTGCAGCGTTTAACGCTTACCATTTGTGACATCACCTTAAATTATATCTTTGAGATTTCCATTTTGAATAATTTTCAGGTTTTCTATTTAATATAACATCGACCCAACGGACTTTAACAATTTCAGTTGGTGTAGATATTGGGAGAGAGTTACGTGATTGGGTAACGTCATTTAATTTTGTCATTTATTCTCCTTTACTCAAATCCCTGATTTTTCCAATTGAGAGGTTTCGTTATGAGTCCATTTTACAATCATAATTACATCTTTGTTCTTATTGTCAGTCCCACACGACGCAGGATACCCTCTATTATCAGTATGTGTGTGTATTACATGATCGCCTGGATTTACTTTAATCCAGTACTCATCATCACTAATTTTAATTAAATTGTTTGACCGGTCAAGGAAATCGCAGCCATGTATATTTAGACTGTACGTGCTTCCATCAAATCTCCATTGGTCATTATCTTTCTTGATAACAATTGAATTCCCGATATCAATTTTTGACTTTTTAATTTCGTCTATTAAAAGATCAGGGAGTTGATCAAGAGGTATTAACGTTATTGATTTGGTAGTTTTTCTTGGTATTAATTGGTTATCGCCTAGTTCTGGATTTCTAATTCGGGACTCTACGCGAAGTTCAACAGTATCTTCAGATACGTCTTTGATAGTTGGGAGGTCTCCTGTGTACTCTCCGGCTAACCCCCAATACACCCGGTAATTTAAGAGCACACTTTCACAATATAGATAATACTTATCTCCTGTTTTATACAAAGTTCCATCCAGGAATTGCATTATTTTAGAGTCGTGGTCAGTATCACATTCTACGTTTTGAATATTAGCTTTAAATTATATCACCAATTATATATTATACAGTAAAGTATTTAAAGCTTACTGTAAAACGGATATATTTAAGATCGGGATAATTACTTCGAATTTGATATTCCTAAAAGGGTTACACTGCCCTGTTAAGAAAAACGAAATGAAAAAAAGAATTAATTGGAAAGACCAGCCGCCAAGCATTGGTCTAACCGATGGAAATCAAAACATGTTTCTACAAATAGATGATTGCTTTGTGGGAATAAATAGTTTTCTCAGATGTTGCTCTTCTTTGCACATGCTCGAGTTCTGAGATATCATACCCTTCTAGGGAGTGTTACTGAAATATGTAATCCGAAAAATTACACATTTGGGAAATAATTACCTTTTTTTAGATAATTACCTTTTTTTCAGAAAAATTACACATTTGCCTTTGGAAAATTACACATTTTTTGTGTGATTAAACGATATCAGAAGGATATGTCAACCCGGAAGTTCCACAAATTACACATTTTAGAAATAACACATTTCTTTAGTATAGAGAAGGAATACTATATTTTCTTTACACGTGTATGTTATTTCTAAAATGTGTAATTTGTGGAACTTTTTAGTTATATTATGTCTATTGATATTGAATAATCGTTTTCTTAAATGTGTAATTTATGTGTAATTTATGTGTAATTTATGTGTAATTTATCAGTACTCTTTTTATTAATCTAAAGAAGTAGTAAAGTTTATATACGTTAGGTACATTAATACAATTGTACATTAAGGAGGTATACAATGGCAGAAGATCTAACAAAAGCTACCATCCGTCGGGAGACAAAAAAGGTATTAAACCGGATAGTAGCCGATGAAGACAAGTATGAGTATCAACTCATAGAAGACCTATTAAGAGAAAAGTATCCTTCATACTTTCGAAAAAGAATGATATCAATTTAAAATTGAAAAATCAAGAAGTATGCCCTGGAACTGTTGTAGCAGTCCCAAAGCACAAAAGAATAGTATGAGGTATTAACCCCTACTTCACATCAGGGAAATATACTCATTGCTCGTATAAATTCTTTTTGTTGCGCGTGGCTCCCTTCTTGTGGGAAGTAGCACATGACAGACAATCCGGAAAATGTATTTGTAAAATGTCCTAAATATGACCGAGAACTTCACGATTGGTCGTTATCATATCCAAGAATTAGAGAAGCATTTGCAAATCTGGGGAATAATAGAGAGTCTGTTTTTATTAATGAATCTGCTCTTGCTCTTGCAAATCTCGGGGATATTATCAATCCGAAAGAGAAACTTCAGTTTCAGCGAATGGATTATGCATTTCCTGAAGATCAAATTATAGAGATCGTCCATTCATACGCTGAAGATGACTGGACCCCCGAAATGAGCGAGTCTCTTAGGAATAGTATTGTTCAGTCCAGAGAAGCTGCACTTAATGAGCGGTTATATACAAACAATCTCGTTAGAGGGTGGAACGAGTACGAAGTTCCAACCGTTGATACAAAAAGCTACTATTATCTGACAAATTCCGGAGTGTTCCGAGTCGTTGAAACCATCAACGAGGAAACTAGGCAAAGTTCATTTGCTACTCGGGAAGTTTGCAGGACTCCTTTTATATTGTGTGGAATCAGCGAACCATTGAATGATGACACGGTTTACTATAAGATTCGATATTCTACATACAACGGAACCGTGAAGGAGTTCTGGGCAAGTCAAAGTACAATTCTATCCCGTAAAGAGATGAAGACTATTTTTAACGCGAAGGGTATAAACTGCCCTGAAAATGTCCTGTTGATTGAAACCATTGATTACATCAGTCGAAGCATTGCTGAATTCGGATCACGATTAAAGAAAGAGTTCTCGGCAAAAAGAAACGGCTGGAACGAAGATCGTACTATTTTTGTTATAGGGGATCACGGAATAACGTCAAAGGGTTCAGAACCCATACTGTCAGTAGCCGACGATAGTAAGGGATTCACTGAACTGGAAAAGAAAGGAAACGTCGAATCGTGGGCAACCGGAGTTAAGCCGCTTTTAGACTTTGATGTAATCCGGTTTAAATGCTACGATGCCATGACAGCCCCTTTAAAAGCAGTTCTCGGAGTTGAAAGCCATGCAACTGACCACTACGGTAACACTTCCTGCGGTAAAACACTGTCCGCGTGGGTGGCTCTATCTATGATTGGAAATGCGGAAAAGCTCACCATCGGAGCTAAGAGCACAACAAAGGGGATACTTGTAAGAGTTCGGGACTTCTCAGACTTACCAATTCTGATAGATGAAAGCTCGGACGCTGGCGATCATCTTGCAGACCTGGTGTATACCCTAACAAGTAACAAGGGGAGAGTCAAGAGCACTGTAACAGGTGGTAGAGATGGCGGGGAGGAATATCATACAACTGCACTATTTACGGGTGAAAAGCCAATATGGGATGAATTGCCAAACTCCGGACAGCGATACCGAGTCAATGAACTGACGGATACCCTCCCGGATTTACCAACTTCTGAAATTAACGGGGTAAAAAAGGCAATTGCCAACAATCACGGACATATTATTGAGTTCTATATTCACGAAATATTCAAGGAACTGGAAGCCGGGACACTATCATCCTTGTATGATGCCTGCTTTGACAAACTGCCAGAGACGAATTCTAACATTGAAGGTCGATCCAGATCTATATTTGCCTGTATAATGACCGCAGGAACGTTATTAGAGAGGATTTTTCAGAGAATCGGACTTCCTGAAAGAGATCCGAGTAAGATTGTAAGTAAATATTTCCAAAAATGTATTTTGGACAATCCAGTAGAACTTGAATATATACGCGCTCTCCGTGTTGTTCTAGATTGGGTACACTCCGATTATGGAAGATTCGCGGAAGTTGACTTGAAGTATGATGATGTGACGATTCGAGACAAATCTAAAAGATATGGATGGATCGACAACGATTTTATTGATATTATAGGTTCAGAATTCACAAAAAAGATGAAAGATGATGGATTCTCACCTACTAAAATTAAGCAGGATTGGGGAGATCAAGGCATTACATTATGCAATGATCCAACCAGGAAGGGAGCTTGCAGGTTCACACGGGAAAAGAAGACCGTCGCAGGTGTAAGAATTAACCGAGCAATCGCGGAAGAACTGACGGGGTTATATTACGATGAAACTGAAATGAACGATTGCCAGCTCCCACAAGATGAAAAGATTAAATGGATAATGAAGACTATTCAATATCTGACAGAGCGCAAAGGCGAGGCTGATATACAGCTTATACGGCAAATTGAGAATATCCCTGATTTAGATGATATGTTGAACATTCTGACTAAATATGGCAAAATCTTAAAGATAAATCAAACTTCTTATAAATATATCTAAATTTTTTAAATTTTTAATCAACTTTGGAGCGCACGCTATGGAAAAAATACAATATCAAAAACCGAAGAACACAAGGCAAACGACACTCTTTGCAACACACGACGAATACATTCCAGGTTTATTCATGGTATGTAATGTGGGAGGGCCGATTGAATTTAAAAAGAGACGATAAGTATTCTAGTTTCATTGGCAATGCTATATCACGATGCCGATTTCTTAACATTCCTTTTTTTGAGAACTCATTTTCCATCTGAATATAACAATTATCCAGAACCGATTGGTTATCAATAGAAAGTTATAAATACTACTATAGCTATAGTATAGATTACAGAATACAAAGTTAAGGATGGTTAGAACGATGGAACCTTTGACAATTGAACAACTCAGAAAAGTGATGAGATATGCGAATGATCTAGGATTTAACGATTATGTCAGAAATGATGGGGAATACGCATACTTTGAAATAGGAATCCCTTCAGCTAGGATAACCGTATATTATGAAGTCACTCTTGTGAAAGGTGCGAATGCAGTTCACGGAGAGGTTAGCGTCGGATGGTCTTCCTGTGATGGCGGGCAAGTTAGCGTTGCACAGACCAATGATTTCATTAAATTCATGGGTTATGCTGTGCAGATTGCAGAGAAACTTAAGGAGTAATTTAATGGATCTCGCCGATATTCCAACTGATTTACTATTGCAGCATATTGATACACTTCAAAATATGTTGGTTCATATGGTACGATATTTCCCTCATACTGGATGTTTCGATCAGGATGTTGAAGAAATGAAACAATATATCTACAAATGGGAATCAGAAGCCGATGCCAGACACCTTTCTTATAAACATATAGATGAAAGATTACAGGAGATTAACTGATGGAAAAAGACGAGATCGAAGCACGTTTAAAAGCACTAGAGGATAAATTAACTCCCCCTGCATATCCGAAAGTATCCAGTATCCAAGCGTCTGGATATCTCAAAGAAGAGCTTGATACATTCCGAGAGAAGGATGGAAAGAAAGAGACGTATGAAGAGATCATTTGGAAATTGATATGGAAGGTTAAAGAGGGAATTAAAGGAGATGAAAAATAAATGAGCCAATTTAAAAAAGAGTTTTCGGCATTATGGGACACTGAAGTAAAAGAACAGATACAAAAATGTACTCCAGAATATGAAACCTTTAGAAAAATGTATAACGTCTCAGAAGCAGACGCTAAAATCATGTATGAGGAGATTCAAGCAAAAGGTTACCATGACGTTTATGGACAATATGTGATAGGTAATTTGATATGGGCTGTAGAGCACGCCCTCGCTGATGGCAGGCCAGACTTAAACTTTATAACCACGTTTTGCCAGGTGCGTGAAACTCTCAATGGTGATGAATATTGGGAAAATGTATTCGGGACTGAAATTGAATGTGAAGAAGCTAAGGAACTAATGAAGCTTCGAGATTATATAAACCGGCTAGGGGATATGATTGAATTATGAGAACTAGATAAATAGAACATATTTGAGAAGATGAATAATAAGGTGATAAATATGAAAATGATATTAATTAAAATAAAATCATGTTACGATTGCACGCATTGCATATATGATTATGAAAAAGAAAGCGGCGATGAATGGTATGGATGTGATAAAACTGGATCTATAATTATAGATTTGGATTTAATAAATTCTGATTGCCCACTTGAAGATTATATTGAAAATCAAAAATTATCCGCGCTTGAGAAAGCTGTAGATGTTGAACGGGGGAGTATGCATGAGTAATGGTGAAGAACGTAAATACTGCCAACTCATCCGGTATTGCACGAAAATTGATGAATTAGAAAAAAGAAATGATGAAAAAGACGATTAAGCGTATTGGAAGGAGCGATTGGAAATGATAGAGTTCACACCATCAGAGAAGGAAGATATCATAAAAGCACTAAATGAAATTGAGATTAAAGTAAATAACGCTAGAAAGATAGTTACTGAGCCCACGGAGATTGAAATGCTCGATGAAATTGATAAAATGTTAGATAAAATGAGAGTAAAAAAGGATGATTAAAATATGCTTTTTTTAAAAAACGTATTACTCAACAATGGTCCATTCCGTACTGAACAGTTCAATCATCGTTTCCTTCCAGGGAACCATACCAAACCTACTTTCTACATATAAATAAGGTGCAGTCATCTTACTATTCGCATCTGGAAACTGGGCCCTTATAACTACTTCAGGACTCCACGCTGGAAGCCTCATACCTTTACCATTTATTACTTCATCTAGTGCTTTTCCAAAACTTACCATAGTTACGTATTATATATTTAATATTTATAAATGTTTCTCATTTTTAATATTGTTGGTAGGTTTGTATACATGTAATTTTGTATTTTTGTAATTATGATTACGTTTATGAGGATATGCCATAGCGGAATCAACTATCAATTACTTTATTGTATACAATACAGTTAATTATAAATACTTTGACACCTATTACTATATTGTACTAAGGTGGTACAGGAGAATGAGACAAATGGAAGAATTTATAGCAAAATCTGGAAATTTCGGTGTAATAATAAACAGAATACCTCTTAACAATGTAGAAATTGATCAGTTATTCAAAGCTGAAAAAATTAAGGCACAGACCAAGAAATTAAACTATTTGCGAGCGGTTCTAAATCTAGGTAGAATTCACAATATCGAGTTTGAATCTGAAGAACAGAAACAAGCAATAAATGATTATATTTCATCGGAAGTAAAAAAGCAAAGAGATAAAGCTAGTGATAAATGGAGAAAAGCAAAAATTAGAGTGAGATAAATGTCTGAAAAACACCTCAGACGAAAAGGCCAGGGCGAAACAGAACGCCCTATATGTAATAACAAACGCTGCATAAACTACCAACACGATTTATTACGATCTTATATTCGAAAAAACGAGAAATTTAAACCGAATGGATGGGAATGTCCAGATTGTAAATTTAAAATGTGGGATTGAATTGAGGGAATGAAAATGGTAAAAATAAGAATAAATAGAGAAAGTGTATTCTTTTTATTCATGAGTTATATCCTAAGTTATTTTCTATTATTCATCACACTAAGTCTACTAAACAACATGAAATCGGATTTTACAGGAATTCCTTTCGCATATAATAGCGTATTTGATATAACCATTTTAGGGATATCTTACGTGCTGACATGGGTGTATCTTCCTCTGAACATATTTGCAATGTTTTTGATGGATACGCCTACCAGTATTACAATTCCTGGAATCCTCAGCAGTCTGGTATTATATCACATTGTATTCAAGCAGGTTGATTTTACGATTGAGATTCCAATTTCATGTAATAAGAAGGATGATTAACGGCGGGAATAAAAATGAACGATCTATTAAAAGAATACCTAATCACATTATTAACTCTTCTGATTGCAGTTCCATTGAGTATATTACTCGCAGATATAATAGCAGGTTTTATTTCGGAGCCGTTGTATAATATATTAGTCAATATGGGATTTTGAGGGAATGAAAATGTCAATATTAACTGATTTTGCAAACTTCGACGTGTGGTCTTTTAATACACTATTTGATTTCTCGATGTGGGCCATTAACAGTATAATCACATTTCCCCCCGGATTTGAAAAAATAGGGCATTTGATGGGAGACATGCTTACATTATTCATTACAGCGATTGTTCTGTATATTTTAAGCATTTTTCTAAGAGTTATTTTAATGGTACATCGAGAAATATAAAAATATGACAATTAAAAATAGAGAGAATGAAATTAGATTAAATCCTTTTTTTCATTCATTACATCAATTTTATCCTTTAAATCAGACGATTCGTAAGTATAGGCATCTACAACATCAGAAGCCGCATTAAGATACTCCATATAAGCATGATTAGTTTTCATGTCTTCTGAACTTATAGCAGTCTGATCCTTTGAAAATACCTTTTCATAAGAAATAGCATTATTAGCTTTTCCAATTTCAACATCACCAGATAACATATTATCTACGGTGTTTCCTATCCCTTCAGCGCGGGATAAAATGCCATCTCTGAAGCTACCATCTGAATTACTATTTTGAATTAAGAAGTTCGCCCCATCGCCCACATCAGATCCATGTACTTCTTCGGATACAACAGCATACCCGCCCACTGAGGCAATTAATAACCCAATTGCCACAACAATACCTTTAATGCTTAACAAAGACCCTGTAATCGGTTCCATGTTGATTTTCACCAATCCATATAGTTCCGTTCTTATCTACACTCAACGGTTTATATTTATTTATGCCTCGCTTTTTCCTTAACTCTATCCAATCTTTTCTATCGAATAATTTATAGTCGTTTTCAAGGGTTATTATAGTTGCGTTTTTCCGCATCCCGACGAACAATCTAACTTCTTTATGCGCGTATTCTACGGTTACGCCGATCCGACATTTTCCGCTCGGATAACACGGGATTTCAGACCACGTTTCGTCCAGCGTGTAGTACTCGCCAGATGCGCCCGAGTCGTCGTAGATCACCACATTGTTAATATCGGTATCCGGTGACTGAGATTCGGTTTTATTTTGTTCAGTATTAGTCATAATATAATTCCTACACTCTGTACCATTTTTAACGCGGGTTTTTCGTTCCTTGTTTCCTGTAATTGCAGTGTTCTCGCGCTTTTATAGCGTGAAAGAAGGATAATTTAAGTATAATAATTATCCCTCTGTTTGAACGGATTCTGGCTCATTTATTGGCCCGTTTTGGTTATTTTTCATGTTTGCTATACCGCGAATAAATTCCCCTAGCCCCTTACCTCTGACAAGATAAAAGTCTTTTCCAACGGCCTCTTTAATGTCCTGCTCATTTTTCTGCTGACAAACGCATAACCATTTATCACAGAACCTCATCTGCTTATTCTTTTGCTCTTCGATCTGCTTTTTTGTCCGGCTACCAGGATGAGCGTATTCAACCCATAGTACCCTTCCATCCGGCATTACGCAGGTCACATCTGCATCTTCTACGCCTTGACCACCATAATTATGGACATCTACTTCTGTGCAACCTGCAAGCTGTAATTGCCCTGCCAACAGGTAACATGTTGTATAATGGTCCTGACTTTCTCCGCATATCTTATCAAGCTTTGCGATGTCATTTGATAACCAAATTACCTTTGACATATCATCTGTAGGCGGTGTTAGGTTCTTTCCTCTTGAGAAGTCTTTGATATTGACATCCAGCTTATTTGAGAGCCATGATTCAGACATTACACCTTTGTCTCTGATCCACTCAAGCCCCTCTAATAGCTCATAATTATATATTGAATTGCACTCGTCTGATAGTGGTATATCGTTATGCTCATCGAAGAATATTTTCTTCTGTATTCCACTTAATTGCACCTGTCCTGGCACATGCAAACCGTTCATGTAAAATAGGAATTTACCTTTATCTGCTTTATTGATACATGGAGTTTTCAGGATTGCTTTATCTTTTGCTGAGAATTTATATTCCTTCGAAAACTCTTCTATATCTTCTTCGCTCATACCGCACATAAAGATAGTAGCGTCTGTATTCGCTTTCAGAACAGGCAAGAGAACGTTTACGCCCTCTAAATCTTGGTTATCGAGGATTATGCTACATTTCCCAGACCTAGCTTCTCTGAACCACTTCTTGATATGTTTCTGCATCCCTGGGTTTTCAAGGAGTGCTGCCCCCTCATCCAGCATAATGAGAGTTCGCCTCTTAGCCTTATACGCGGCCTCATTCGGTGATTTCATACGGCTGTTGATGATATCCACCAGCAACACCGTTACAGCATCTTTATAGCCCTCTGGGATCTCCGACACATCAATGCATATATATCTACCAGACGGTTTGAAGGTTTCTTTATTGTCGAGCCAGTGTAACTCTTCACCTGGGAGAATATCAGTCATATAGTTGATTAACGCCTGGATCGAAGCTTTATCTTTCATATGTGCGGTTTTTTCAATTGCCTGATCAAGCCACTTTTCCCACTTTTTAAGGAGATCCCCGAGGGATGGCCAGTTTTTACCATCTACCCACTTATCCAGATTAATTGGATGTGCCTGTTTATCTACAAGCTCGAAGTCCCTGTACAGTTCAGATAGAGACAGCTTAAACACCCCACTCATGGCCTTGCTGAAGGCAGTACCTATAACCATACTGAAGAAGTTTGTAACGGCTCCCTTGTGCTTCGCGTATGCCATTGTTATTTGTCTGGTATCCTTCCCGTGAATTTTTGGATCGTAAAACACCATCAAAGGATTAAAGCACTGTCCACTTTCCCCAATCTTGATAAGTTGGCCTCCGATAGCCTCTATCATTCGAATAGCCGACGTTCCAAAGTCCTGTTTCGGGAAGATGTGAACAAAATCACAGTTTGCAGCTATTGAATTATAATCCATGTACAATAGAAGTGTACTTTTTCCAACTCCTGAACCACCAAATACCGCCAGATGCTTTGAATTATATTTTGGGTCCTCTGGATTCCAGTACACGGGCACTCCATCCCTCGAAAATCCGATTATAATCCCTTCCTGGTCGAGTTGCTTTATTGTACTTCGGCCTGGCCACATCGCAGCAGCCACATTACTCATGATCTTTCCGAGTGATTTTGTATCAAATTCATTCGATGGAAGGCTCCCACGCATTGCCCCAATTTGATCTCCATAAGGGACGTAAGAATATAGTCCCGCACTTCTAAGTTTTAGTCCAAGTAGATGTGTATTCATTTCAACTTCGGAAGGGTTATCTCCATCTATCCTGGCAATATACAACTGTTTAAACGATTTGTGTTCTCCATCGAACTCTTGTTTTGAGAGTATTTCTATATCTTGTTCCTGATGGTCGAGTCTGAGGGAATACCGCCCATCCTGTTTTAGTTCAATGTTCTTTATTTTTTCAAGATTTGATAATTCCTTATCAGTTTCCTTCGTGTTCTGATGGGAGGATAATTTATAAAGCACCTGAGTAAGTGTTAAATCGAATTTCTTTTTTTCGGCAACTTCTAATATCGTATCCATAATGAACGGGTCTGCGCGTTTATCTATACCTGTCTCGGTTGGATCAGTTTTAGATGGAGACGCGACATAAGTTAATGTTGCAAATTTATTTTTATTAATTATAACCCCTATTCCATCCTCACTTGATTCAATTGATGCCGGACAAACTAAGAAAGCAGCTTCGTTCACCAACTGCCTTTCGTAATCGTTTTCTTTAAATAATTTATATCGTCCGATGATGTTATTGACGAATTCCCTAGCAGTGTCTATTGTACCTTTTAACAGATGTTTTTCAAGTCTGCCAAGTCTAGGTTTACATTTCGAAAGTTTTGATTGTTTCTCTAAAACATTTCTACCCATATTAGACCCCCTCGATATGTACACCATACGTAATCATACTGTAATACATATCCAGAATTTCATCATCCGTTTTCAAGATTTCATTTCCAACTTTCAACATGCCTAGACATTCTGAAATATTATTTGTGATAATATCTAACGTCTTTTTAGCTTTTTCAAACGATTGAGTATAATCTAATAGAATCTGCATATGGCAAATGTAACTTTTTTGTTCTGCTTCCTCACATAAGCCCTGCAATTCAAACATGCTCTCTCTAACTACCTGAGGTATTCTATCGCGTTTTAATTCCGCTCTAATCGGCTCTGCGTAGTCAGTATTATCAGATCTAAGTTGGAGAATTGTTTTTATGACTGTTTTGTCGGGGAACCCGATAAATAGCTTCTCAATCGAATCTGCAAATTGCACCAGGTTCTCAGGAGAAATACTGTCAATTTTAATAAACGTAGACCAGTTATGAGGTCTTTCTTTAGTGTAATAAAATTCTACATATTTACCTTCATGTATCTTTTTTAGATGTGTAAATCCCCTTGCTTTTTCGACTCCGAATTTTCCATGCTTTTCAATGAAATCGTCGCCTTTCTTTATGGATTTTAAAAATCTGATAGTACATTCAAAGTGATAAAGATCGGCGGCACTTCTGGCAACTTTGATAAAAATAAGTGCCTCTATGATGAATAGACCTTCACACAGTTTTACTGTGATATCAGGACCCAGAACATACATCCCAATTAAAAATAAAAGTACCAGAGGAATACACAATAACACTGCAAACTCCTGCTGGTTTTTCTGCAATCCATAATACGTAGGATCGAATTTTCTCGACGTAGTAAGTGGAGTTTGACTCATTGTCTAAACCTCTTTAACATTTGGATATTGTTGTTTAACCTGATTAGTTTGAATCCTGCACCCATAATATAATTTGTAATTACTTTTATTATAAAATTCAGTATCGGCCAAAGTACGAGCACTAACATTGTAAGGAACGAAATAATTACAACCAGTGACATGTCAAATGCGGTGGCTGCTATCATCGCTGCGTTTGAACTCTTAGATGCGATATCCTCAACCGCAAGAGACGAATACCACAACACTAGAGGGCGGGCAAATAAACACGATACGAACCATGTCCCGAGCATTTTTGAAAACTGCTTGAATGAATATACAGGAAATAATGCAAGTATCAGTATTTTTAGAATGTGTTTACAGAAAAAATTAATATATATTGCCCTTTCAGCAAACATATATCCACATGAAGCATATGCAGCAGACTCAAAAAAGAACACACCTGCCGTTTTTGTTGATAGCTGGATATACTGCATTGCATCTTGCATTAATCCAGACGACATAAGTTGTTCAAGTGTCATTAAAAAATCAATCGCCATGAAAACTGCAAGAGGTAAGAATGCACCTATAAGAGCAGTTTCTACCGTTAGTTTACTTCCATAGAACCCATCGTGGCCTGAGAACTTTTCAGATAATGAAGCTATTAGACCCGGATTAGTTTCCTGAATTAAACATCCTAGATAGTTCAGTAATATCGCAAAAATTAGAAATATATAATACCATACTGCATCAGTAGAGATTGTATCTCTCACATCTTCGTTTTCAAATGGATGTTGTTCAGCAGCTCCTATCATATATACAAGTCGTTGTGGGGGAGTTAGATTCTCCATATCTCCATTGTCGCCAAATGTAACGCCGAACGATTTATTAAGGTTCTGTTCGGCTTTGTATTCTACAAAACGTTCCAGCCCACGCGCTACCATATCAATTCCGTCATCTATCGGGCTTGCAGCTACAGGCTGAACAATTTGCAGAAAAAGTAAAATGAAAATTAATATGGTTATCGCGTGTGGTTTCATATGCCCTCACAATTGATAATTCATGAACACGCCAACGAAACCAAGACAGACTAGTAACACAAGAAGCCCAATTGTATGCTTTCCCATATTAAGAAAACCACTTGACGATTTTTCACTATTGTCGGATTGTGACTGGATGTAGTCTTTAATCAACGAATATAACGTATACAACATTACGAACCCAACTACTAGATTTAATACGCTTTTGATTGGTTTCCCAGCAGGTGAATTCAATACGCTATTCAATCCCGCCAATGGATCAATCAAGTCTGTTATGGCATTTGAACTTGACAATTCTGAACTATTTGAATCAGAATTGCTTGAATCGCCTCTCGATACACTATACGACCCTGTAGCTCCCAACGCTGGATATGAAAGCATTAAGATGCATAGGACTATCATTCCTATTGTATGTTTATTTCTCATGTAGACTTCTCCATTTCACGTAACTATGCTATATACGTTAAACTATTGGGAATATATATAAATATTTCTACTGAGAAAAAAGAAAAGAATTAATATTTTTTTAAGTCACTATACAGCCATTTTATATAAAAAAATAAGATAAGCAGTGCTGCGATGAATGGATAAAACCAACCCGCTATAGCTCTCTGCGGGAATTTAGACACTTTGATTTCAAACTTATCAACTTTAACTTCTTTATATGGAGTTTCAACTGTGACATTTAGTTTTGTTTTGTCGAAAATGTCTAACACGTTCACCCAGTCTCCTTGATGCTCTAGTTCTCCTGTCCAGCGATTGATACGGTTATACTCGGTATATATTACCCCGGTATCAGTTTGATTTCGAATTCCAGTTAATAATAAATGTTCAGTTATATTTCCATCATATTCATAATTGATTTTTACTAGATTTTTAGAGGGAACTCTAATTAGAAATGATGTAGGGTATACGTAGATTATACCAGTGATATTTTCAGGTTGCTCGATTACTTCAGGCGCAGGCGAGAATACATCTGAGAATGTATATACTGAAGTTTTAATATTACTTTTAACCTTTTTGCCTGAGATCGAACTCGTTTTGAGACTATACCACGACGTTTTAACTGTCATATTAGCATACGCAGTGCCGTTGATGATCGTAGTTTTAATGTCTTTTTTTGATTTTTGAATTCCACCGCTCCATGAATTTAAAGTGGGGTTCCTGACGACTGACGACTTGATTAAAATGCTTTCGTTAGATTCAATATACTGTTGATTATCGATCACTGCGACATCCTTGAATCCTACAATTTTTATACCGCCTGCGATTTTACCTTTTGGCGTTTCTTGGACAGTATAATTAATAGTATCAGCCGTTTGGTTTGTTTTCGCGGACTCCGAAAAATCTAAATCTAAAATATCAAAAATGTTGGAGAATATTCTCTCCGACATTTTCACCGTTGGCGGGTTATCATATGAAATGTTTCTTGAGATGTCACCTACTGATATTCCCTGAATTTCAAGACCTGCAACATCAATGAATGAATTATCGTGCACAAACACGCTACCATCATAATTGTGAAGCCATATAGCCTGTCTTCCTGGATCTGCAAACACATTAAAACACACCTCAATTTTATCAGTTTTTTGAGGTTTGTTCGCTGCGTTGTAACCGTGGCTACTCATTGCATTAGCAATTTGTAAACCGGCTTGCCCGCCTTTAAACTGCCCGTAGCTTTCACCATTATAAGAGAAGAAATAGTTATTATACACCTTGCAGTTTTGGCAGTTGTCGAGCCTTCCACAATCTGAACATATCCCTGCGATTTTATTGCCATATATTGAACCGTAGTTAACACAAGATAAATAGAAACCTTCATGCTGGCAATTTGAAATAAAATTATCGTAACATTGTACATTTTCTCCAAAAATGATATAAATTCCATCCGAAAATGAATTATAAAGCTTGAGGTTATGGATCTTTATATTATTTGCAAATTGATTAGAATAGCCTCTCAAAATTATGAGTTTTTCGCAATCGTGGTCCGTATCGCTTCTTGAATTCGCATAACTCGACGGAAGGTTGCCGATATTTCCATCCATTTGGATGTTTGAAATTTCAACATTCTGCACGGATTCTGTGCAGCTTATTACACCTGTAGCACCTGTAAACCATTGAGAAGACCCCGAATAAACACGAATGATAGCATTCGGATCTCCTGATAAAATACGATTTGAGCCTATGATAATAGTATCATCTACCTCATAGATTCCAGCATTCAGATAGACATTCCCATTTTCAAGAGCTGCATTAATCTGGTTTTGATTTGAATGTCCACCATCCGGACTTAATGTAATCTGTTCTCCTGCCTGTGCAAGTTCTACAGAGTACAATATCACTAAAAAAAGAAATATCAGTTTTTTAAATGGGATCTTTCGCAAGTGCATAAACCCTTAAACGTGGCAAACTTATTTATAGCTTCGCGTATATGGTATATTTACGTGAAACCGTATTAATTATTTGGAAAGTTAAATATTTAGTTTTAGGAGACAAAATGAAACCAAGTATAGTATTCTTTATAATTTTTCTAGTGTTACTTCTAGCAAGTACGGCAAGCGCAGCAACTCTAAAAGTACCCACTCAATACAAAACCATCCAGACCGCCGTAAACGCTGCTCATGATGGTGATACAATTCAAGTGTCAAAAGGTGTCTATAAAGAAGCTGTATTAATCGAAAATAAAAACATCAACGTATACGGCATGATAAAAGGAGGCAAACTAAAAGATTATCCTTCTGTTCGTGGTTTTGAACTGAGATCCAATAGCGAAGGCATAATAAACGGCTTTTCAGTTTTGAAGAACGGGGTAGATATCCACGATAATTACAATGGAAAAGTCACTGTAAGGAATAATTACTTTTCAAAGTGTGGAATCTCAATTGCAGGACCATCTTATACAGGTCATATAATCCAGAATAACAAACTTTCCGGCGGGACCATCAGCCTGTTTGATACGATGAACGATCAAGTATTAGGCAACATAATTACAAAATCGAAGATCGGAATTACTCTAGGCGATGGAGTTAACGCGAAGGTGGCTAAGAATACTCTGTCCTATAATAAGATAGGCATCAGGAGAGTTCAGGAATCCGGGCAGTTAGTAAAGAATGTGATGAAAAATAACAAAGTTGATATAAAAAACGTTAATATGTAAGACTGAGGTTAAAATATGAAACCAAATCTAATTAGAATAATCGGTATACTTTGTATACTGACAATGTTTACGACATCGGTAAATGCAGCCGGTGTAAATCCTCCGAAAGATAATCTAACAACCTTCATGAAAAACTATGATTTGAACGGAGAAAATAACTCCCTCCAATTAGCCTGTGAAATCGGTCAAGCCGCCGCAGATGAAGGCTGGAACTGTGATGTAAGAGAAATTACATTCGGGAATCATACTCCTGTATATATTAATGTGTTCTATCCACCAGCAGACAATAAAAAAGGATACGATGCTTATTATGGATGGTTTGGGCCGCAGAAAAAAGAAGTTACTGGTTTTTGGGGAAAGGATCATAAAATGATGTATAGAGGGTGGGGATCTTCAACAGCGTTTATGTGTTATACTTCAGGAGTTAAGAGTTATCCAATTGTACAAAGTTATTGGGGAAATGGCACAACTACCACGCAAATTGTAGATACTTCAATCGTGGATAATACCACGTCACCGGCTATAGAACAATGTGAGATAGAAAATAATACATTTGTCAATACTGGCAATCAAACGGATAATAATATCACAGTAATAACCGCTTCAAGTAATCTCTCATCGGGCGATAATTCAACTGGAACCGTAAATAATCAAGGTGTTATTGACAGGATTGAACAGTATTTCTTTGATTTTTCAAATACCAATTGGTCTAATGTTACACTACATTTTTGGGGAAATTAACATGAGTGAAACATTTAAGTTAACAGCAGAGATGATTCAGCAAATTGAAGAGAAAGTAAACAACGGACTCGTAGATATAAACGATGGAATGAAAGAACGGCTTATAGCTGCGAATTGTTATAATCCATTATCTCGCATCTCAGTATGTTGGATCACGATTGATATAGAAGATTCAAAAGTGCGTGTGATTGATCCAATACAATCTTATGATGATGACGAAGAAGACGAGGAAGACTTCAGCGACTTTTAATTTCGTTGGGCATTAAGCCCACTTTCTTTTTTAGAGGTGTTTATTATGACAGAATTAACGGATTTTTCACAAGAAGAACAGGAACTTATCAAAGAAATGTTATCGTTGGATTATACCAAAGAAGATTTTGAAACTCGAAAATGGGAAATTTTAAATTCCCTATCGACTGATGGGCTGGATTATGTCCGTGAACACATATTTGACATCGTTGTTAACAAATTAGAAAAAGCTACCAATAAAGCTATTGAGGAACTTGAAAAAATTGAAAAAGAACAAAAAG
>JAQWBH010000227.1 GCA_028707405.1 Parabacteroides sp.
ACATGTTGAATCTTTGGGGATGCTTCTTGTAGGCTTCCAGGTATATGGATTTTAACTGTTTTGCCGGAGGTTGCTGCTGGGGGGGCAATTCGCTTCCGGTTAATTTTCCGGTGAGCATGCTGCCGACTCCCGCCGCCCCGGCAATTTTAAGGAAACTTCTTCTGTTGAGTTGCATGGTTATAAAGATATTGTTTTAAAAAAATTATAGTTATCGGGTCAGTCTCTTGACTTTTCGGATGTTGTCAAATTTGATAACCTTATTATTTCCAACTTTACGAATCAACCCTTAAATCTATTCCTTATACAAGAACAGAAACGGATATTCTATCGACTCAAATCGATACACCGGTATAAAAAAGTAAATATTCTCTATTTACAATCTCCTGATTTTTATGTTGCGGAAATAAACGATGCTCTCATGATCCTGTAGAAGGATGTGCCCTTCTTTATCAAGACCAAAACCTTCAATCTTGGCAAATTTGCTAAGGGCTATCTTCTCCTTAAAGTCATTGCTAAAACGATTGTATTTAGCAATTAAACGACCATTCAACCAATGTTCTATTTCACCATCTCTGCTGATAATTTTCCCATCATTCCATTCCCCGACAGGTTTCAGTTCCTTTGTGGATGAAGGTGCATATAGTTCATAAACAGCTCCTGTTGTATGATAATCGTTCGCCTGCATCTTGCCCGATGTTACCCAGTCATTGTCATCTATCATCTGGTATTCTATTCCAAGACCTGTTTCATTGTTTACAAAATACTTAATTCCCGAATTGGCTCCGGGTTCGGATAATTTCCATTCCCATTTCAACTCAAAGTTACTGTATTGATTTTTGGATATGAGGCTTCCTTCGCTTTTACCTGTGCAAAGCAAGTTATTATCTTCGACAATCCAACTTTTGCTGGGGAGATCTCTATTATTAAGCCCTTGCCAACCTGTTAAATCAATTCCATTAAAAAGTAACTCCCAGTTTTGTTTTTGCTCATTTTTGCTAAGTGTATTGAATGAATCTTTGTTTGCCTTTTTAGTACAACTGGTTGATAGTACTAAAACTACGGATACCAGAAAAACGATTTTTTTAATTATGTTATACATTTCGGGTATTATTAATAATTTCTAATAGATCTGTGTATTTGATTGACAGCCTCTATATGCTCAACCATACAAGTGGATAACGTCGGCAACCAGGGTGCCGTCATGAATCCTAGCAGGCGGGAGGGATCAATAATTTTCTTACAATAGTCCACCGTGTCCTCCATATTGGTATTGTTGCTCCAATTGCTTCCGGTGGGCACTTGATCGTATCCGTAATTTTCAAGGTCGTTGTAGAACTTGACGTAGCTTTTTGTCGGTTCTTTTAATTGGGTCAAATCAAATCCGGCACCGTAATACCAGTTGCTTTGCAATACGGACTTGGGCATTTTCTTGAAGAACATTTCGGGATGCCTCCACCCGTAATCCGACCAGATCCAGGAACGGACACCTTTTTTCTCCACCTCGTTGATGTAGAAATGAAGGTCATCCCACCACAGATCGTTTTGGCGCATAACGGCATAGTTGTGATTTCGTTGATGGTGTGCGGTTTCTTCGTCCATTCCCAAATGAAAAAAGCGGGGGGTGTCAAATATTTCGATGGTTTCCTGGATAAGATCTTTACAAACTGAATAATATCTGCTTGTGGATACCATTCTGGAATATTCTCCCAGCCATGCGTCGTGTGAAGTTGCAAAGTTCAACTTTGGGATGGGCTCCATGCCCAGATTACGAATCTTAGTGAGCTCCGACCTTAATTTGTCGACGGACCACGCATTTTTCACGGCAATCTCCGGGTGACTTTCGTATTTCACGGCATCTCCCAGGTCAATGATAACCATGTTCATTCCCGCATCCGCCATTTTATTGAGCACGGTATTCCACACCGGTTCTTCAAATACTAAAAAAGGTCTGTATCCTCGCATACCCCACGCCAATGAATCTTGGCATGTTTTACATTTATAATCATCCCTGTGAATTTCTTCTTCTACGATATCTGACCATATGCTGTTTCTCTTTATATAAGGGTGATCTTCCCACATATTGGTGCTTAAGTGCAACAGGTTTGCCCAGATCAGTGGCGACGCACCTGATTTTTTTTCTTCTTTTTGTTTTGCTTGTGAAAAAACAATTGATGGGATGCTGGAGGCGACACCGGCGGCCGTTGTTAGTTTAATGAATTCTCTGCGATTTATCATAGAACTAGTGTATTTGTTTATTTTAAAATAATAAGTGATTGTACCTGAAAATCATCGAAATACGTTTAATGACTATGATGTGAAAAAACGTAAAGATGCGTCAATGGATTTGAAAATAAATTATGTTTTCACTTTCTATTGAAAACCTTGGCGCACCTTTACGTTTCCTTTAAGAACATCATTTCTTATGTTAATACGGATGTAATCTGAAGGCTGTGCCTATTCAATTGTTTCTAAGGGAGCCACGTTCTTCTCCGCCCCGTCATAACCTGTATTCTGATTAATTACTCCCAGAGTATTAGCCATAATAACTTTATCGGGGATAGGCCACAAAGCGTGGAAAGGAGCCATTGTTGCCGTATTATTCAATAAAGTAACCTTTTGTTCATACGTTTTGTTGTATTTCATCACTCTATCGTAATAAAAATTTTTCTCACTAAAGGCATTTAGGCTATAACCATCTTTACCAAGTTTTGCGAGTATGTAGGAAACTCTTAACAGTTCCGAATGGCGAGGTTCTTCAGCAAATAATTCCCGTGCCCGTTCATCCAATATGAAATCAAGGGAGACTTCTTGTGGATCAATAGGAATGGCCTTTGCCCGGGTCCTTACTTTGTTAATGTCATTGGCCGCCAATGATAATTCATTTTTCCAGAAGTAAGCCTCAGCACGTAACAAATAAGTTTCGGCCATTCTGAAAATATACCAGTCACCGTTTCCTCCCTGCGGGGTAACTTTTGGATCATCCTCAGGTACGTACATAATGTAGTGGGGTATTGCATAAATATGCCTAAAAGTGTCAATTGGATTAGCAAAATATCTTGTTTGTACAGGCTTGCCGAAATCGACTGACTTGGGATTGTTGTATAAAAATTCAGAAGTGTCTACCCAGTTGATGTCTGCTCTTCTTAAATCGGATGTGCTTTTCCACGTTTCTCCTTTTATGTTCCATATTCCATATTGATAATGAGCTGTTAATCGGGCATTCGAATTTCCTCTGCCTAAAGAATCGTACATAGGGCCTGAGGCTACCATTCCAGGCTTCCCTTCGCTATCCAGAACAGCGGGTTGGATAAATGCCGGATTATATAAACGCATGGTAAATAAGCCTGCAGATCGTGCTGTGGGAGGTGCTTCATATCGGTCCACTGTGGCTAGAATAGTTTCTTTATTGGCAGTGATATTGAAATTTTTAGGCCTATGCAAATCCCAGATAAGGTTACGAACCGGATTGGCAGCATCAACTCCAAATCTTTCAGTCATTAATGAATAAGGTCCATTTATTATTTGTGTAGATACTTCAATAGCCTTGTCGAAATTTAAATTTGCCAGGTAAATTTTCGTGAGAAGATGTTCTGCAGCCGCTTTAGATACAGCACCCGGTTCAGCTTTTATAGGTAACCATTTTGCCGCAAATTCCACATCTTCTTGAATTTTATTTAATATTGCCCATCTACTATGTGTATAAAAGTCAAGTTTCGGGCTAGTAACTTCAGCATTAATGAATGGAACGTCTCCGTATGAATTGATTAATCTGTAATACCAATAAGCCCTAAACCATAAAGCTTCAGCAAGTAGTGCATTCCGCTCATTTTCATTTGCCCATTTTATATCATCAATTCTGGATATTAACACGTTTGTGTTTTTTATAAATCCATACACATCCGTAAAAAAAGTCAGGTTAGGGTAATATTGAGAAGTACTTGGAGTTAAATTATAAAAATCTAACTGCGACCAGGGTGAAGCTAAATCTGACATCGCTGCCTCTAACGACATATAATGCATATTTCCTGTACATTCCCTTTTTAGATCTTTTCTCATTGTAATTACTAAAGATTCAAAGCCTTCTTTGTCCACGAAAACATTTTCCGGAGTAAAAAAAGATTTAGCTTCAGGTTTCAGCCATTCTTCTGTACATGAACCCAACAAAACAATACTACCTATTATTAAAAAGAAGTTTTTCAAGTGTTTCATATTTAAATAAATTTTATAGAGTTATTCTGACACCTAAAGTGTGACTTTTATACATGGGGCTATTCAAAGATTCAGGATCCCATCCAGGCCATTTAGAAAAAGTTAATAAATTATGTCCTGAATAATAAAGCTCCATATTGTTAATTCCAAATCGCTGTGTAATTGTGTTCGGTAAAGAGTATGAGCAAGATACATCCTGTAGCCTTACAAAAGAGCGTGATTTGTAAATCATGAGACCTCCTCCATAGACATTTGTTCGAGCAACTATACGTGAATAGTCGTTAATAGGATTATCCGGAGTCCAGTAAGGAATATCAAAAGAATTCCTCTTATCCCCGGTATCAGCTCCGGCAAGTTGTAATGCATAACTAAAAGGAGCCAAATGTCCAAGGTCTGCCCTTATGAAGAAAGAAACCGAGAAGTACTTCAGAAAATCAAAACTATTTCTAAATCCAAGTCGATGTCTGGGTTCTTCATAACCTATAAACTGCTTGTCTTTTAAAGCTTCGTATTTTCCATTATTGTCTACATCTACAGCTTTCCAATCACCTGGTTCAAGCCTGTATTTAGCCGCTTCTTCTTTTTCTGAAATTTGCCAGATTCCCAATGTTTTGTAATTCCAAATTTGGTCTATGGCATGACCGGGGAACCAATTATTAGTATAATCAGGAACCTCTCTTCTTACCTTTTCACCATTGATCTCAACTTCTTCAAAATCACCAAATAGTTTTATGATCTTGTTTCTATTAGCTGAGTAGACTAAACTAGAAGTCCATTTAAAATCTTTTTTGTCAATATTTACGGTGTTAATCGTTAATTCAGCCCCAACATTCCTTAGTTGTCCGAGGTTTGTCATTATACTGGAAAATCCGGTTATCTGAGGCAGTTGTCTTGACATCAAGAGATCAAATGTGTTCATGATGTAAAAATCACCTGTAATATCTATACGATTTTCAAACAATCCTAAATCCATTCCCACATTAAAGGCCTCGGTCCTTTCCCACTTCAACTCCTTGTTAGGTAGGCTACTGTTATAAACGCCTACCTGTACTTTACTTCCATTAAAATGCTGAACGGAATTTAATTGGGCCAAAGCAGAATACGCACCAATTTCACGGTTGCCGTTGAGCCCCCAGGATGTACGTAATTTCAGTTGATAGACGTTGGGCAGGTTAAAGAAGTCTTCGTCTGATAATTTCCATGCAAATGCAAGAGCAGGAAAGGTTGCTCTCGGATTTTTGACCCCAAACGCTGAATATCCATCTCTTCTTACAGAAGCAGTGAGCAAATACTTGTTAAATAACGAATAGTTGATTCTTCCCATAAATGCATCAGCGCTGGTTTTTGTATCGTTTGAACTGACTGTTGGGTTGGTGCCAAATTGAAGTCCGCTAAAGCCGAGTTTCTGATTAGGGACAAAAAGCTGATTAGAGGCTGTGGTACTCCATCCATTGTTTTGTTCTGTACTGTATAGAAGTGTGACATCAAAACTATGTTGTTGGAACTGACGTTTCCAATTCAATATATTATCAAATATCCAACTAAAAGATTTGCTGTCGCTTCTGCTTCCTAATCCTCCCGCACCGCCTGCGGGTATTGAAGATGGATAGAAATTATAATCGTTTGTAAATATATAATTTGGTTGGAAAGAAATTTTGTAATTTATTCCAAAAGGCAAACTGAAATTCAGGTAACCTGTCGCAAACAGAGAGTTTACTTTACGCAATTTTTCTTGTTCATAATAATTAAGTAAAGGGCTTGCCAATGCAAAAGTGTTTGGATACCACTTAAGGCTGCCATCTTCTTCGTACTTGGAACCGTAAGGGCTCATATAATACAAATTATCTCTCCAACTTACAGGTACGGCACTTTCATTTCTATCCGAAAAATGAGTATTGATACCCGCATTTAACCAGGGTGTAATGTTAAAGTCAAAATTTAAACGAGTTCTGATAGCAGAATAATCATCTCCTCGAACAACACCTTCATTTTTCTGATAATCAACTGACCAAAAATAGGATGTGTTTTCTGTTGCTCCACTAATGCTGAGATCGTGTTTTTGTCTTATACCTGTTCCGATAACTTCTTTATACCAATCTACCGTTCTACCATTAACATAATTATCTACTTCTACCCCAAAGAAAGACAATCTGCCGAGCCATTCCTTCACATTGTCGTCCTGTGGATTATTACTTGCATTTCTCCATTGGTCCAGAGTTACATTATTAGGTAAATTGTTTGGATCGTCATAATAATAAGAAGGCATAGAGGGGTTTTTTTGTCTCAGCAAATCTCGTTTGTAAATAAGATAACCTTCTTCATCGTATGGTTTGAAGTCATTTGTGGTATTAGATGTACCTAGTTGTGAGGAAAATGATATCATTGTTTTTCCTTTTTTCCCTTTTTTCGTGGTTATCATGACAACTCCGTTGGCAGCTCTTGCACCATAAATTGCCGATGAACTGGCATCTTTCAATATCTCTATAGATTCAACATCCTGTGGGTTGACGTCACGCAGACTCCCGTTAAATATAGATCCGTCTAAAACAATCATGGGAGCAGTCGATGCATTTAAAGAGGTGCGTCCCCTTATTTCAATGGAGCCTCCTCCTGCCGCCGACGAGCTTTGTACAGTATTAAAGCCGGCAACGGTCCCAGCCAACATGTCTGTGATCTGACTCATATTCTGGTTCTTGTATATATCTGAGTTGACCCTTTGTACCGAGCCTGTTAAATCGGATTTCTTTACCGAACCATAACCTACTACTATTAGCTCATCTAAAGCCTTTACGTCTTCTTTCAGTATTATATCTATTGTACTTTTACCTCCTGTAGGAACATCTTGGTCCAGATATCCGATATACGATATGTGCAGAGTCGCATTTGCCGGAATGTTTAATGAGAAAATACCATTTTCATCGGTAACAGTACCGTTACTTGTATTCCCTTTTTCTAGAACATTAGCTCCAATAATCGGTTCATTGTTTACATCCTTGATTACACCGGAAATTTGTTTTTTCTGTTGTTGATCTGTCTCCATTAAAATCCTTGTATTTTCTGCTTTAATAATGGTAAGAGGCATAAACAAAACCAAAACTATGATTAGGGCCTGTTTTATCTTTGATAAGTCACTTTTAAAAAGGCGCAAAACAAGATGAACGCTTAATGAATCGTTGTTTTTCATATACTTTTTTTTTAATAATTTAAATGTGGCAAATTATCTTTGCATTTTTTTTTATGTTTTACACTAATTAAACAAAGCATTAATGATGTACTGCTTTTCATGATACAACTGAATTGCGATAGTTTCAGTACTATCGCAAGTTTTTTTATAATCGCTTGTTACATAGTAATATCCATAAGGTAATTTTTTTCATGCATTTAATTTTAAAATAATTAATAATTGTTTTTTTTAATAACCACTATCCACACCAATAGGCGATTAGAAAAACAGTACAATTCCACGATTGTCACTTTCTCACACTTTGCGAAAATAGTCAATCTAAAGGCT
>JAQWBH010000021.1 GCA_028707405.1 Parabacteroides sp.
GGACACTTTGCTTTTTATTTCGGCAGACGATGCAGCATTACTAAAAATAAATTCTCCTGTCTCAACTACCCAAGCCTTAGCTTTTTCGCTATAATAAGCAATATCTTTTACATTTATTTCTAGTTCAACAGTTTGTGTTTCACCTGCTTTTAGAAATACTTTTTTGAAAGCTTTCAACTCTTTTACCGGACGAGGAACCAATGCTTTTGGTTGCGAAACATATACCTGAGTAATTTCAGAGCCATTTGTTTTTCCGGTATTTTTAAGTGTAAATGAAAGTTTAATTACATCGTTTTGTCCATACACTTTCTTATCGGTCGTTATTTTTCCATATTCGAAAGTGGTATAACTCAATCCGAAACCAAATGGGAATAACGGTTCTATTTTTTTAGTATCGAACCAACGATACCCCACCAGAATATCTTCTTTATATTCCTCATTTACCCCATCGCCTGGATATGAAATTTGCCCAAATGAAATTGCTGCATTATCTTCCAATTTCTTAGGAAATGAGAATGGCAATTTACCTGATGGATTTACATCACCGGAAACAATGTTCGCGATGGCATTACCTCCTTCAGATCCTAAATACCAACTCTGCATAATGGCAGGCACATCTTTAATCCATGGCATTTCTACTGCATTTCCACTACACAAAATAACAGCCACATTTTTATTGACCTTTAGTATTGAGTTGATCAGATTGTCTTGTTCATAAGGCAAAGTCATCGATTCTCTGTCTCCACCTTCACTATCTTGCAAATAATCTTTATTTAGGCCTCCTATAAATAATACAATATCAGCACTTTTAGCTGTTTCTAAAGCAGCATTAATTAATGAATCCTTTTTTAAAATTACTTTTTCTTTATCACCCGTTCTCTGTTCAGACTCATATCCCTTTGAATAAATTATTTGATCTTTTCCGTATTTCTTTATCAATCCATCTAATGGAGAAACTTCGTAAGCTACTTTTAATGAAGAAGATCCACCACCAATAACTAAACTTTTGGTAGCATTTTCGCCAATAACCGCAATTTTCTTATATTTTCCAACGGGAACAGGAAAGAATTGTTTATCATTTTTCAACAATACAATACCTTCTTCTGCTATTTTACGTGCAGTTTCAGAATGTTCTGGACTTACAAATTTACCAAACGGACGATCTGCACTCATAGTCGTGCGGAAAATCAAACGTAAAATTCTTCGTACTTTATCATTTAAAACAGTTTCGCTGTATTTTCCTGATTTTAATCCCTGTAAAAACGGAGTTGCAAGATAATATTGCGAGTATGGCGTTGTCCCATCGGTTGTCAATTCATTTGTCGAAGTTCCCATTTCGAGATCGAGTCCATTATTTACAGCCTGATCGGTATTATGAACTCCACCCCAGTCGCTGATAACCACTCCGTCGAATTTCCAGTCATTTTTCAGAATCTGATTCAACAACAAATCATTATGACAATTATTTTCTCCTCTGAACCGGTTATATGAACCCATTATAGACCATGCTTTTCCTTCCTGAACTGCTGCTTTGAAAGCCGGCAAATAAATTTCATATAAAGCGCGGTCACTCAGTAGAACATTTATCGACATACGTTCAATTTCCTGATTATTTAAAGCAAAATGTTTTACGCAAACAGCAACACTATTTTGCTGAACTCCCTGAACATAAGGAACTACCATCCGCGATGACAAATACGGATCTTCGCCCATGTATTCAAAATTACGACCATTAAGTGGTGTCCGGTAAATATTTACACCGGGGCCAAGAAGCACCGTTTTATTTCGGTAGCGCGCTTCTTCACCAATGGCTTTTCCATAGTTCATTGCCATTTGCGGATTAAAACTAGCTGCAAGACAAGTTAATGCCGGAAATGCAGTACATGAATCGTTTGTCCAGCCCGCACCAATCCATTTATCCCAGTACACTTCTTCTCGAATGCCATGAGGACCGTCATCTGTCCAAACTTCAGGAATACCCAAACGAGGTACACCCCTGGAACTAAATTTTGATTGAGCATGACACATTTCCACTTTTTCCTCAAGTGTCATTAAGGATAGGGCTTGTTCAACTCTTTTTTCGATAGGTTGATTTACCTCTAAATAAATTGGTTTTTGAGCTTTGGCTAGCGTTAAAATCAAAAACAAACAAAAAATACTTGTACTAAAAATTCGGGGTGTTCTCATTTCTTTTAATTTTGTAATCGGATATATTGCTGTCTTTACCTTGTCCGCCAGGTGCACCATGTAAGTCAAGCACCAGATACATTTGGTTAGCAGCACAGCACGACACCAAACTATCCAACCGTATAAAACCACTTTCCAACCATGTATTTTGACCCTGTACCGGTTCATCCTCTATAGGTAGAGTAAATACTTTGTAATGCAAGGCAGTTCGTACACAGTTAAATCCCCAACGGGTCATTGAATCTACATCTATTTTCCTGAAGTGATTGTCGAGCCAGGACGTATAGGACAATTCCGTCTTTTCAGCCCCAATGGTTTCAATCAACTTTTTCTTGTATTGCCATTGTGTACCTGCCACATCGGTACTTTGCATCATATAACCTTCCTGAATCATCCAATTTCCGGTGCCAATGCTGCGAAGGATCAAATTGTTCTCTTGCGGATCAATAATTTGTTTCCCGGATGGACAGACAAATCCTGTTTTAGCCTGAAGTATAAATGGGAATAATAATAAAAGCAAAGAAAAAGATTTTTTCATGAAAGTATCAGAAAATTTAAGGTGTGTTATTAACACAACAAAAATAGAGAATATAAAATCCCCAATTTTTCTTTGAAAATAAAAAGTATGTGGTTTTACATTGAAATTCTATGTAATAGATTGAAAATGAATCGCAAGCTCATGGCGTATGAGCGTAAAAAAGTAGTATGACGGAACGGTGGATTACAACATAGAAGTATTATAGGAAGCTGCTATATTGCGTTTTGTGATTTGAAAAAAAATGGGCGAAATATTAACTTATAATTGATTTATCATATTCCTCCGATACTATTATTTCAACAGATAAATTCCACACAATAAACAATGAATGGTTTTTGCGAGTTTGCAATAATATAAATAGAAATCAGCTTATTTCCAGTATCTTAATGTCGAATTCCTCCTTAGGAAGATAAGTTCTGTTTTTGGTCTTTGTACGATAATTGTAAACGGTAGTCAAAGAATATCGTAAAAATTGTGAGATTTTGCTACCATCATTAATACCCAAGCGCATAAGTGCTATTATCCTCAGTTCAGGATTAAGCAATTCTCCTTTTTTTACAAAAAACTTATCTTTCTCATTCAAGAGTTCATTAACTTTTTCAACAAAATCAGGAAATAATTGTAAAAAAGCGTTGTCGAAATTAGCATATAACTCTTCAAATTCTTCATCCATAACATCTTGAGATTGAGTCATTAATTTAGCCTCATTGATATTTCCATCTTTTATCTTAGCATTTACTTTTCTACGGAAATCATCAATTTTATTAATATATATGGAGCAAAGTTCAATAAAGCGACCTATATATAATTCCTTAATTTTGTTTGATTCGGACAAATCGTTATTTGTTTTATTCAATACATTATTTACCAACTTTAACTCATCATTCAGTTTGTTTAACACTATATTTAAATTATTGAGATTGTTATTTGCCTGTTGTAGGCTTCTCTTGGCATTAGACAGCCGATGAATCTGCTTGTAAATAATGATCAATGTAAAAATAAGCAAAACGAACAGAGTGCTGATTAGTATCAGGTAAAATTGCAATTTGGTTTTCTGCTTTTCTAACTTTGTTTGGTATGTTTTATCAATCAATGATAATATGGAGGAGGTTTGTAAATTTCTTAGTCTGGCATTATAAAACACTGTTGCATCCCACGAGAAACGAATATAATTGTAAGCCCTATCTATATTCCCTTCTTCATATAATATTTGTGCAAGCATCCTCAAAGATGCCTGATCTTTTATTGCTGATTGAATATCGGAAATGGCCGAAAGTGCAAGATAATATTTTTGTTTTTCTCTATTTCCCTGCCATTGATATATCAGCGACCGATGAAAAGTTGCTAAAGCATATTCTGGGGTTCCCTGTTTGGTATTTGAAATCCAAATATCATTTAATTTCAGGGCATAATCAAAATTAAGGGCATCTCGGACGCTGTCTTCTTTTAACTGTAAATATAACTGGCTATCCGGATTCAGGATAGATTTTAACGAGTCTGAATAGGTCCTAAGAATGCTCCAATATTTATTTGATCTTCTCTTGTCTTGGGTATAGAATGCAATTTCGCCATATATACGAAGGTGTGCATTGTAATAGTCAATAAGTAATGATTTTGGAAGTTTTGAGCGGTCAATGCTTTGCATTAAATCAACAGCCTCTTTATATAATCCTATAGACCCCATAAAATATGCAAGCTGAATTTCACTTTCATACTCTCTTTTTGTGTCATTAAGTAGCAGTGCAATATCAATATTTCGGTCTAGATAAAATATCGCCGAATCGCAAATATAAGGTTTATATTCTTTGAATAACTGCGAATTGAAATTATAAGCTGCTATTGAATTAGGTTTTGCTTTTCTTAATTCTTTCTTATATCTGTTGATACGATCTTCCCTTTTCTGGATATATAATTTGGATTCTGCTACAGTTTTGTCAAGTTTTAACAAAAGAGATGAAAAATCATTCTGAGAAAATAACACGTTTGAGACAGACAAAAAAAAGATGAGAATAAATATCTTTTTTGCAGATTTGATATTTAATGTGTTTTCCATCATTCGAAGTTTATTTTTCAAATATACATATTTAGTATAAAATAAGGTCGTGATTATTTTGTCATTCTGATAGCTATTTTGTATATGAGTGTCTCATTATGAGATATATAACATTAAAAAAAGAGGCGTCTGAAGCTTTGGGGCTACTTTATAAGAACAATCCAGACAACATGGTAAGGAAACGCAGCCAATGCCTTCTTCTATCCCATCAGAGACGAACTATCATCGACCTGTCGAAGGTTTTCGATGTAAACCTCAGAACGATTGAGCGTTGGTCCGATGGTTTGGAAATAAGCGGCATCAAATCCCTTGAGATGTTGCTTGGCCGAGGGGACAAGACCTGCATGAAAGGTTATGAAGATGAAGTTGCCGAGCAAGTTGAGATTCATGGTCGTAATCTGAAGAATGTACTGACTTATTTCAAGGAACAACACAAGATGTCATCTGCAAACAAATATCGCAGAATTCTTTAAAAGGTCTGGGCCCTATACGGTCTGGGCCCTATACGGCAAAGGATCAAGTGTCAGCGGATACCGTTTGATACCTACCTCTGTTTTCAAAATCTCAAAGAACGCTTGTCATTTATTCTGAATAATATGGACAAACCATTATATTTTAGATACTACTTAGTTGAACTATAAATATTTATCCTTCATTTTCTAGAATAATAAAATTATTATTCTTAAATTAATAAACCAATTATATGAATAAAACGATTCGTATTCTTTACTACTTTTTTTTCTGAATTTATAGTCAAATCAACCACCAGCATATTGCAAAAATACATAAAGTATATCGATATACAAAACAATAAAGTATATGCATCTTTTCATCAATATTATTTTATACCCTTCGTTTCTGTGAATCCGTCCATTTGTCGGCAGATTTAAACAGCAGATGAGTCTTTTCAAAACCTCATTTACAATCTCAGAGCTTGTACCTTTAACCATCGCCACAAAAGGAGGATCAAGTTGTAACGGTTTACCGGAATTCGGAGAACAAGATTACGGTTAACTGCAATGTATCAGCCAATTTCACTATAAATTTGTGAATACCTGATAATCAACATAGCTATTTTTGAAGGAGTGAAGTTTATTCTATAAACAAGGATTGATAATAATACAAAAAGCCGCTGCAAATTATCTGCTTACAGCGGCTTTTTGCCTCATTGTTCTTTAACCTCTTCTTTCTATTTTATAGATGCAGCTACCGCATTGGCAACGATTGCCCGGAGGCGAACGACCGAACCTGTATCGACCGGATGCACACGATTGGTAAGGAGAATGATGGCAATTTCATGATCGGGGTCTATCACTATGGAAGTTCCGGTATAACCGGTATGTCCGTAAGTGTTAGGGCTCAGAAGATCACCTTGGTTGGATGAGTAATCTGAGAAAACATCCCAGCCGGGTGTCCGTCCGTAGGCGGATAATTCGCGCGGAATAGTCGTCAGTGTTTTCACTGCTTGCTGACTGAGAATCCGTTTGCCGTTGATTGATCCATTGTTGAGGAGGGCTGCCGAAAATAACGCCAGATCTTTGGCATCTGAGAACAGGCCTGCATTTCCAGAAATGCCATGGTTCAGTACGCGGGCCAGCGGGTCGTGTACGACACCACATAAAACCTGATTGTCGGATTGTTTTTCGGTCGGAGCGGTTCGCTTCAAGATCTCGCCGGCCGGACAATAGTCGGTATGTTTCATACCCAAGACATCAAAGATGTTCGTCTTTGCAAAATCGCGAAGACTTTGTCCGCTGACTGTTTCTACAATTCGCTGTAAAGTGATATAATTCAGGCAACTGTACTGGAATCCATTTCCGGGTTCAAAACTTCGTTTACATCTTGCAATGTAATGGATTAAAGCATCCGGGTCGTTCGCTTGTCTTTTCAATATGGTATCAACCGGCGCATAAGGAGGAAGTCCGGAAGTATGTGTTAATAAATTTATGATTTGTATCTTGTCGTTAAAATCCGGAATATATAGAGATACTTTATCTTCCAGACGCAATTTCCCCCTTTCTGTCAGAATCATGACGGAAGTAGCGGTAGCAACAGCTTTGGTCAACGAAGCCAGATCGAAAACTGTATTTATATCCATCGGAACGGCGGTCGGATAAATTTGTTTGTTTCCGTATGCTTTCAGATAAGCCAGTTTGCTGTGGTATACGACCGCTAAAACGGCACCCGGAATCTCTTTGTTGTTAATCGACTGTGTAATGGCTTCATCGGCATATCGAAGTTGATGAAGGTCAAGTTCGTGAGCTTCCGTACAAACGGGTTTTGGATTTTGTCCAAAACAGGGGATAACGACGAATAGATTTAGAATAAAAAATAGTCGTTTTAGGTATTTATTTATAACCATAGTATTCATTTCTTATCTGTCTTTTTTTGTTTTTTGATAGTCAATATATTTTTTCCAATGTTGTGGAGGGGAAATAATGTGCAAGAATTTCTTCGTAAGAATAGCCCTGCGTACCCATCACTGCCGCACCTATCTGGCAAAGTCCGACTCCATGTCCCCAGCCGGCACCTTTTAAAACAAAGGAGGCCGGCACTTTATTTTTGCTATCGGGTGCATACGTCTTTTCTACGACAAAAGCGGAACTGTATAAATGCGATTTGGATAAGGCTTTTCGTATTTCCAATTCTTTTCCGATGATAATATTGCGAGTGCTGCCGACAATTTTCAGGCGGATCAAGCGTCCGGAAACACCTCGTTCTACCGGAATCAAATCAATCACGTCGCCCACATCGATGCTGACCTTGCGGAGGAGCAGCTCTTTTATTTCAGCTTGCGTAAGTGTTGTTTCCCAACGATAAAAATCCGGCGTTTCCTGGTCGTAGCCGTTCAGTATTTGCGACAAAACCGTTTTGTCGTGTGTGTTGCAAAAAGCATCGGGAGCGGAAAGTATCCATTTTTCGGCATTTTCTTCTTTGGTCAGGTCCATCTCATATCCTTCGGGAATGGTTTTATTATCAATTACTTTCGTTAAATAGGGATGATGCGTCGGTTCCCAGACATTTTCAAAATTTTCTGTGACACCTCCGCAACATTTATAAAAACGGGCGTCACAAATATTTCCATCGTAAATTAAAACTTCGCCGTTGGTAAAGCGAAGTGCTTCGTAAACCTGCTTTGAAGAAACCATCGTAATTCCCTGATAACGTTGACAATGATCGTCGGCGCAAACATCGAACCGGTCGTGGTCTTCCCGGTCATACCAGCGGATATAGCCGTCTTCGTTTTTAAAAAAAGTCGTATAACCGGCACTTTTTACCCGTTTCCCTTTTTCAATCTGCGCCAATAACCAGCTACGTGATATCACAGCGTGAGCTTTCAGCAATTCCAACGATGAACTGGAACTCATTTCCGAAGAAATCACGCTTAACAAGTATTCTTCTATGGAAAGAATGTTGACAGCTGTTAGTTTTCCTTTTTCTATATATAATTTTAGTTTTCCTCTAAATCGTTGATTTTCTGATCTTTCCCAATGAAACTGAATGCCTATAATCACTTGGAACAATTCAAAATCGTCGGAACTTTCATTGCCGGGCTCCAAAATGATGAAATCGTTGAATGTCTGTTCTTTTCCGTTGATTTTTAATAAGAACGATGAATATCCGGTGACGGAGGCAGACCCTTCACTGTTGCAAACGGTTGCTCCGGTATCAGTCTGACGGAATGTTCCGTTCAATTTGAAATGAATGGTTTCCGAGGATAAAATTCCTACTTCTATGGTGGGTGTATTCATTGATATTTGTTTTTATATTTATTAGGTCTCTTTTCTTTTCCTGCTTACCGGACGGGGTTGGTCGTCGGCAGCTGTTGTGAAATGGTAATGCTTGATTTTCCGAGATAAAAAGCCTTTGCTTTTAGTATTCTGGCATCACAGGCAACAGGTTCTGTCCAGCGTGGCGATTGCTCTGTCGGCTCGCTTCCGTCGATTGTGTAGCGAATTTCCGCACCCGGAATAGTTGTGTTGGCAAATAAGATGCCTTCTTTTATGATCATACCGGGAGCTGCTACGCGGAAATTTATTCCTTTTGCAGCCAAACGGGGTAGCTCACGGGAAGCAATTTGCGCATTGTATTTGCGTTTTGCTGCATGGTACAGACTGTCGTTTTTTTCCAGTGACCAAGTCGGCTGCATATTCCATGCACGTTCTATCAGTCCGAACATTTTGGGAAACAAATAATATTCTATCTGTTCAAAACTCCGGATGGATTCAGACCACAACTGACCTTGCAGTCCTTTTATTTGTGGGTGCGCTTCTTTCTTCAACGGAATTTTATTTTTATGGGCGGTATAAATATCTACCGGATCACCTTTTCTGTCTTTTCTGTAGGATTTATAGATGTCGTAGGGAAGCATGTCTAACGAGTTGTACTCGTTCACGTATCCGCCCCAATTCAACCCGTTTTCTTGTTGGTGGTTACAGTAGGTCATATCAAAGTATAAATTGGATACGTTGCACAAGATGATCGGATAGCCGGCATTGGCCAATTTGTATGGTACTTCGTCACCCTTCCAGTCTGGTAGGGTATTCCAGCAGTAACTCAATATATTACAGTCCTTGAAATGCTCGTTTGCCGTTTTATCGGGCTTCATGGCTATTTCTTCCCATCCGGCGGGTTGTAAGTTACGCTTTGTCAGCATGGGAATAACTTGTTCCAGAAAATAATCTTTTAGTTCCCGAATTTCCGTCATGCCTTTTTCCTTCATAAACCGCTGACAGACGGAAGAACCTTCCCATGCACCATGCGGCACTTCGTCGCCTCCGATATGGAAAACGTCCAGTTCCAATCCTGCATCGTGGTACATTTTGTTTATTTCGTCAATGACTTTCTCTACAAATCGGTAGGTAGAAGGCATTGCCACATTCACCACATTGTCGGTATAATGCTGAGCCGAAACGTATTTGGAGGTATCTGAAAAATCGGTCAGGAGATATTCTTCGGCTTTTGTTTTGTCGACAGCGATGTATTTATTGTAACGTGCATTCATGGCTTTGATCGCCGCCCGCGAGTGTCCGGGAATATCTACTTCGGGAATGACTTTGATATGCTGTTTCGCGGCGTATTTCAATAAGTCGATAAAATCGTTCCGGGAGTAATAGCCGTTTGCAAGACTGGTTGTGTCGGTTGCGTCCCAACTTCCACCGTAAGTCGGATACAGGCAAGCGGATTCGTCTGAAGTATAGCCTCTGCGGGAAGCCACTTCGGTCAGTTCTTCCAATCCCGGGATTTCAATTCGCCAGGCCTCATCATCGGTCAGATGCAAATGCAATACATTCATTTTGTAAGCGGAAAGATAATCGATTAATTTCAGAATATTTTCTTTTTTGGTAAAATTCCGGGAAACATCCAGCATGATTCCCCGATAATCGGTGTCGGGATAGTCGGTAATATGCATATTGGCAAAGTCAAAAGGCAAAATGCCTGCATTTTCCAATAAATTCGTCAAAGTCTGGCAAGCATCGAATATGGCATGAGTTGATTTTCCGGAAAGGATAAAACGATTGTTTTGAATGGTTATTTCATAATATTCTTCCGGATGTTTCCCAGCCAATTGTTTCAATTCCACCAAAGTTTTCCCCTTGTTTGATATTGTACAGCCAAAATCTAAAGTCAATGTTTTTGTTAACAACTCCGCTTCGTTTCCGAATTTTGTATCCCATTTCAGATTTACGTCGGAAGTAAAATATGATTTTCCTTTTCTTTTGTCTATGTGTTTGATGGAAGGAAAAATATCCGTCAATTCCGTTTCGACAGTTTCTTTGAAAAAAGCATTTTGTTCGTAAACGTATTTTCCGTCGGAATATGGAAAATCTTTTCCGGGAATTTTATATTGGTATTCATGTGTGAAAGGCAGGATTTCGAGCGGAATGCTATGCGGTGTTTCTTCCTTTCCGTCTTTATCAAGGAATACGATATAAGCTCCTTCCGGTCCGCGAACTTCACGCACGATACTTCCTTTGTGGCGGCAGGTAAAAGTGAGTGTCTCTCCCGGAGCCAAAGGTTGAAAGTGTCCGGTTGGGGTCATTTTGTTATAACTTGACGAGATACGTTCTATCTTTAAAGGCGCATTTTCTTGATTAACAGGTATAACCGACATTTGGGTGTAGTATATTGTCCAATTGCTGCCCAATGTTTGTTCTCCCGTGTTTTTAATGTAGAAAGTGTTTTCAAAGTAGCCGGGCTCTATTCCGTTTTTCCCCATTTCCCAGGTTATGGAAACGGGAGGGACATTTGCTGATTGTCCTGCATAAGAAAGCAGGAAATTAAAAGATAAAAGTGTAATGAAAATAGATTGTTTCATCTCATTATTATTTAGGTATCAGATGTTACTCGCCAAATAATTGTTTACTTGTTTGTTGGGTTCATCTCATGCAATTTTATATTTTCTCAATGCCTATTCCCGGTAAATCGGTCAGTGTTAGTTTTCCGTCGACGACGGTTGTTCCTTTATATAAATCGTTTGTTATTAATAAATTACCGTCTAAATCAGCCCAATCGACTGCCGGTGACAATTGTGAAGCGGCAGAAATAGCGCACGATGTCTCCGTCATGCAGCCGATCATTACTTTCATATCGGCGGCACGAGCTACGTTCAATATCTTCCACGCTTCACGCATTCCGGTGCATTTCATCAATTTGATATTAACACCGCTGAATGCTCCTTTTAAACGAGGAAGGTCTGTCAGACGCTGAAAAGATTCGTCCGCAAAAATGGGTAACGGACTGCGTTCAGTTATCCATGCAATATCATCGAGTTTATATTTGGACATGGGCTGTTCCACCATGACGACTCCGTGCTCTTTCAGCCAGTAAATCATGTCTAATGCCATCTGTTTGTCCGTCCAACCCTGATTGATATCTACTGCAATCGGTTTATCGCTTACCGAGCGAATGGTCTCAATCATTTCCTTGTCGGTGTTGCGACCCAGTTTCACTTTCAGTATGTTGTAGAGCGAAGATGCTTCCAGCGTTTTTTGTCTGACAACGTCTAAAGAGTCAATGCCTATTGTAAAGCTTGTTGAAGGCGATTTTGATTTGTCCAGTCCCCAAATCTTATGCCATGGTTGCTGCATGATTTTTCCAATCAAATCATGCAGGGCAATGTCAATCGAAGCTTTTGCCGCCGTGTTATTTTCAGCGATTTTGTCCACATAACCCAAGATATCTTCTAATTGAAACGGATCGGAAAATTGTTCCAGATTGATCTTTTTAAGGAATTCGATGACGGAAGCCTGCGTTTCACCGAGATAAGGAGGAAGAGATGCTTCGCCATAGCCAATGATGCCGTCGTATTCGATTTCGGTCAGAACGACAGGCGTTGTTGCGCGCGAAGAATTGGCAATGATAAAGATATGACGAAGTTGCAAATCGTAGGGACGGAATGAAAGTTTGAGCTTGCCTTTTCGGGTTATATTCTTAACCTTGTCGCTTTGCATAGCAAATAAGCTGCTTTGCATGGAAGTCGCTATTGCGGCTATTGTTGCTGTTTTTATAAAGTTTCGGCGTTGCATAATCAGTTATTTTTATCGATCGTATAATAATCAGACATGCTTTTAATCCCTTTTGTGCCAACTGCTCCTACTATTCGGGCAGCACGGATAAATTCGCGGGTATTGTTTTTATCATATATCGGACTTTTGGGGTCTAAACTACTCAAATGAATATATCCGATGGCATGAATAAATTCCTTTTTCCCAACATAAATAGCCACGTGTCTGATATTTTCTTTTTTGTCTTTTGTCGCTTTTTCTCCGAAGAACATCAAATCACCCGCCTGCAAATGGCCGTAACCGTTGCTTATATCTACGGGAATACCGGTTGTTGCCTGTTCCGAGGCATCGCGTAACAATATAATGCCATGCTTTAAATATACCGTCTTGGAAAATCCGCTACAATCCATACCTTTAACAGATGTTCCACCCCACAGATATGGAATACCTTTTAATGTAAGAGCCGTTTTTACAAGGCTATCGCCATTTATTTGACGGGTTGACAGCCAATGGTCCAGAAAATCGGCATGGCTTTTCTGTACGTAAGTGTTACGTCCATCGGGATAAGATACTTTATAATAATTTCCGGCATCTGCTTCCCATTTCAAAATACAACCGAATACCAAATCTGAGGAGCGTTGTTTTTCCGAATTCGTAGATTCATAAGCAAATCCGTAATCGTCCGTAAAAATGATTTTTCTTTCTTTTTGATATTGTTTAAACTGATTGTTATCCATTTTTACAAAAACATCTTCGGGAATCCACGAAATATATCCTTCGGTGGTCTTTACCTGATACCAATCGCGGTCGTATTGTAAAATCCGGATGGGTGCACCCAGCAAAAGCTGTGTCGTCATTTCGAAAGAGAAGTCGGGCCCGGCATATAAATTGGCAACCGATACATTGATAATCCCCAATGATACTTTTTCAATTTGTTCGGAACCTTTTGTTCCTCTGTTACAAGCTGCGAAAAAGAGGAGTGCAACCGAAACAGAAAAGAGAATTATCGCTTCTCGTATTATTCTCCCGATATTTTTTTTATTTTGCATATTCGAAAAAAAAAGTACTTTTGTCTATTATTTCATTATTTCATGGACGATATATTTTCAAAAATAGGAACGGTACAGACATTAAGTCAGAAAATTGAACGAAGAATAGAGGAAGCTATCCAACAGCGTAAATTGCGTCCGGGTGATAAACTTCCATCTGAAAAAGAAATGTGTGCTTCTTTCTCTGTTAGCCGTACCGCTCTTCGAGAAGCCTTGAGGAGATTGAACGCAAGAGGCTTGATTGAAATAAAAAAAGGCAGCGGCATGTGTGTATCTGAAATTAATATTGAAGATGCCATAAAATCACTTAATTTATATTACGACCTGAAATTTGATACCAATCTGATTGCACAGATGATCGAAATGCGTCTTCTTTTCGAACCCCAGATTGCACGGTTGGCGGCTCGCAATCGAAAAGACGAAGATTTATTCATTTTGCATAAAAATATCATTGAACTCGAAGCCTGTAATCCTGATAATACTCAAAAGGAAGCGGATTACATCAACTGTTTTCATACAAATATAGCTAAAGCAACCGGTAACCCGATGATTGTTGTTAGCATGGAACCTATTTTTTCACTTTTACCAAGAATGCGAAATTTTATGTACGCCAATATAGATGGTGAAAAAGAGTATACTGTAGATGCCCATAAAAAAATAATTGCCGCAATCGAAGTGAAAAATGATAAATTAGCTCATGATGAAATGCGTGCTTTATTAAGACGCAATCATGATATCTATGACAAATATTTTAAAAATTTGTTGTCAAAAGAATAGCTTATTTTTTTAAAGCATCCAAAACTTTTTTCACCGATCCATATTTTAATAATGTTTCCCGGGCTTCTTCCTTCGGGATACCCAGTTCTTCAACGATCATACGTGTTCCTCTTTCGACTAATTTCTTGTTTGTCAATTGCATATTGATCATTTTGTTTCCTTTGACACGCCCCATTTTAATCATCAGAGTCGTCGAAATCATATTCAGAATCAACTTTTGAGCTGTGCCGGCTTTTAAACGGGTGCTGCCGGTTACAAACTCAGGACCGACCACTGCTTCTATCGGATATTCGGAAACCTTGGCCAAACGAGAAGCCGGGTTACATGTGATGCAACCTGTCAATAACCCGTTTTCTCTGGCTTTTTGTATTCCTCCGATGACATAAGGAGTTGTACCTGAGGCTGCAATACCAATTACCGTATCCAACTTGTTTATTTTGAATACTTCCATATCTTTCCATGCTTGTTCGGTGTCATCTTCGGCTGCCTCGACTGCATTTCTCAAAGCGGTATCCCCTCCGGCAATCAATCCTATGATAATACCCGGAGAAACTCCAAAAGTAGGAGGGATTTCCGAGGCATCAAGTACCCCCAGGCGTCCGCTAGTGCCCGCGCCAATGTAAAAAACCCGTCCCCCTAAAGGCATTCGTTCTAATATTTTATTGACAAGATTTTCTGTCTGAGGAATTACTTTCTGAACAGACGAATGAATCTTTGCATCCTCCTGATTGATTCCGGTTAAGAGTTCTTGTACTGACATCCGGTCTAAATGAGGAAATCGAGATGGAGATTCTGTGATATTTTCCATGATTTTTTTTTAAAAAATGAAACTTTTTATAAGGTTATCATACAACAATCATGTTTAGATATAATTGATGTATTTTGCTTGGCAAAGATAGTATTTAATAATTAAATGGGCAATATAACCGCTAAAAATTAGGAAAATAGCAAAATATTTTATAATTGTAATGTTGTATGACAAATTATTTGTTTTTTAAAAAAAATGACTATTTTTGCATGTGGTTAACATAGCTTTTATTTTATCATTCAAATAAAAACGAATCAATAGTTTCTTTATAATAAATAAGTATTCATGAAAAAACGACTTACATTCATTATCATTTCATTTCTATGTCTTTCGATTAATGTAATAGCTCAATCACCTAAACGAGAGATGCGGGCAACATGGATAGCGACCGTCGGTGGCATTGATTTCCCCAAAAATTCTACTGCTGTTGCACAGAAAACCGAAATGCTCAAAATGCTTGACTCCATTGCGAGCCTGAAGATGAACGCCGTGTTTTTTCAAGTGCGTTCCCGTTGCGATGCGATGTACAATTCGGCTTATGAACCTTGGTCGAGCGATCTGAAAGGAAGCCGCGGACAAAATCCCGGTTGGGATCCGTTGGAATTTGTGGTGAATGAGTGTCATAAACGTGGTTTGGAATGTCATGCATGGCTCAATCCGTATCGATACAACAATTCTGGAAGCGGGTGGACCGGTTCAAACAACTCACCGCTTAATTATGAAAATACGCATCCCGACTGGCTATTGCATTATTCATCATATATCATTCTTGACCCTGCTTTGCAGGAAGTACAGCAACAAATCAAAAACATAGTAGGTGACATTATAAGTAAGTACAATGTGGACGGTATTATTTTCGACGATTATTTTTATCCTTATGGTGGTACTACCGATGAAGATGCTGCATCGGTGGCAGCTCTCAAGCCGGCAGATATGAATGTATACGATTGGCGTCGCGACAATATTAATCGGATGGTTGCTGCTGTTTATGATACCATTCAGGCGGTAAGCCCTTGGGTAACTTTCGGTATTTCGCCTTTCGGTATTTGGACAACCAACAGTAGTGTGGCTGCAGCTGAAGGCATTGAATTACCGGCAGGTATTACCGGCGGGAATATGTACCAGGAAATTTATTGTGACCCGGTGGCTTGGCTCAAAGCCGGTACAGTCGATTATATTTCTCCCCAGTTGTACTGGAAAATAGGAGGTAGTCAGGATTACAACAAGTTGTGTCCATGGTGGGCAAACTTGGCAAACCGTTTCGGCAGGCAATTCTATTCGAGTATGGCACTTTACAGATATAATGAAAACAATTCGAGCAATACAGGGTATTATAAAAATGTAGCCGAATTTAAAAATCAAACGCTGATCAACCGCAGTTCGAGTAATGACAACGCACCTGGAGCTGTCTTTTACAATACGCTGGCATGGGTAAATGACGAATCTTTTCGTAACGAATTTCGTGCCAATGTTTTCCAGCATCTTGCCCTGGCTCCTTCTATTCATTGGAAACCAGCACCCGAACAGGAACCAGTTTCTTTCACAGGACCGCCGCAAGGTAGCGTAATATCGTGGACACATGCGAACGATGAAAATGTAATGTATGCTGTTTATGCTGTACCCACTGCCAAACGAAATGAATCGAATGCTTTTTCCAAGTCGGATTATTTGGTGGCTATAACCTATGATAAAAAGTTTACTATGATAACTGGGGCAAGTACTTCGACGCACAAAATAGCGGTGTCGGTCATCGATCGCTATGGTAATGAGTATGCACCGCGCGTGTTTGGAGAATCGGCGGTGACACCTACGGCTACTACGTTGACTTATCCCGCCGATAACGCCGCTGTTGTAAAATCGACACTATTTCAGTGGAAAGCCGTACCGAATGCAGATTGTTATGTGTGGCAATTATCAAGAAATCAGCAATTTACAGACTTAGTCTGCTCTATGGAAACTACGGATATCAAATACAATTCAGGATTGCAAACGAGCATAGCCGATAATACTGCTTACTGGTGGCGGGTAAAAACGCGAAAAGCCAATGCGAATGACATTTGGTCGGATGTGCGTAAGGTTACGGTTGGAACGGTAAGTAACGTGGAAAATATTGTGTTTGAAACATTGACGGCATTTGTTTGCAAAGAAGGTGGAATACGCTATGTCCATATTCAAACAAGCGAGGCTGTCAGAGCGAATATTTCTGTATATTCCATTGTTGGACAATGTGTTTCGTCTTCTTTCATCAACTTGTCGGCAGGAGATAACCGTATTCCTTTGTCATTCAATAATGTACTTGATGGCATAATGTATCTTATGAAAATACAGACCAATAATAATCAAATAACACTAAAAATAACTAATTAATTCTTAATGATTTAATACAATGAGAAAACTATTATTTTTATTATTTATTATGATTGGGCAAATCAATTTTGCCCAAAAAATTGACGTTAAGTCGATTCAATTATTGAAAGGTACTGAAGATGGTGGGTGCTTTCACCCGGTTTTCAGCCCTGATGGTACTTATCTGCTCTCAACAGCTGAAAATTATACAGGATTGAAACAACACAACCTAGTTACTGATGAAGTTGTAACATTAACTACTGATGCAGGAGCAGGTTACGGTGTGCGAATCAGTTCGGACGCAAACACCATTTTGTTTAGAAAAACGGAAATGAAAAACAACCTGCGCTATACATCGTTGCAGCAGTACTCCTTGTCAGACAAAAAACAAATGAAGTTGACAGATGCCATGCGCGAAAAAATCAGCCCTGTTTTTGTAGGTGACAGGGCGGCTTATATCAAGAATAATTCATTAATGAAAGTCGGTAAGACATCAAATAAGGTGGTTTCATACATCAATGTAGAAGACAAAAAGATGGTGTTGTATTCAGGAAATACCCGTCATGTCCTTAGTCCAAACGGAGAGGATAAGAGCTATTTCTGGGCAAGCGTATCGCCGGACGGTAAACACATTGTTTATACAGTGGCAGCTTACGGAACTTTTGTTTGCAATATCGACGGTTCCAATGTTGTTTCCTTAGGTAAACTGAATGCTCCCGTATGGCTCAACAACCAATGGGTAGTCGGTATGAATGATCAGGATAACGGTTACCAGATTATTGCTTCTGAAATTGTAGCGACAACTATCGACGGTGGAATGCGCCGGACATTTGCGACTCCTATGGTCGGTATTGCTATGTATCCGTCGGTCTCTGCCGATGGAAATAAAATAGCCTTTAACACGGAAAAAGGAGAAATCTATATTATTGATATTCAAATAAATTAATCAAGCTGTGAAAAAAATTACTTTATTTATATTTGTCTTTTTAACGGTTTTTGCCGCTCAGGCAACAGACTTGACGGGGGTGAAGATTTACATTAACCCGGGACATGGTGGCTACAACAGTAACGACCGCAGTATCTGGACAATTCCCGTACCTGAAACATGGAGCAATCCTGCCGGTTATTGGGAATCGAAATCAAACTTGGTAAAAGGGCTTGCATTGAAAGACATACTCGAATCTGCAGGTGCAACGGTGATTATTTCACGTACCGAAAATACAAGTGGTATTCGTGACGGTGCGCAATATGTAGGAGGTGGCGACCGTGATCTGACGGAAATAGCCGAAGAAGCAAACGCCAATAATGTGGATCATTTCCTGTCTATTCACAGCAACGCACTGAATACAACCACCAATTATTTATTACTGTTGTATCATGGTTATGACGGAAGTCCGACAGTTGCTGCAAGTCTGCCGATGGCACAGTCGTCGGGGCAAATTCAGATTGACAACCCGTTGACCGTATGGACAAGTTCCAACCCCATTCTCCATGGTGACTTTACGTTTTATGGCGACAATTCCGGTTTGGGTGTTTTGCGTCCGTTAACCGTACCGGGCTTTCTTTCCGAAGGTTCCTTCCATGATTATCCACCTGAAACGCATCGTTTGTGTAGTAATGATTATTGCAAGTTGGAGGCTATGCGCATATTCAAACATGTTACTAATTATTTTCAGAGAGATATGCCACAGACAGGTACGATTGCCGGTTTTGTGAAAAGCGGGAACGAATTGGTTGATGTGCTTAACGAATCGAAATTTACTTACAAGTCGGGGTCCGACGACCAATGGCTGCCACTCAACGGAGTTACCGTAAAACTACTTAGTGCCGACGGTTCGGCAGAATTGGCCACCACCACCACCGATAATTGGTACAACGGTATTTTTGCATTCTATGGTTTGGCTTCTGGCAATTACAAATTGTCTTTCTCATTGTCGAATTACGAGACAAAAACAGTGGACGTTACCGTAACACCAAGCGAGATTACTTATGCAAAAACATTTTTGAAAAACGTTAATATCGTTATTCCGGACTATCCCGAACCTGAACAGGGCGAAGGAGCCACTGCTCTGAGCAATTACGATTTTACAGCCGATGGTACCGCTGCCAATCCATCCTGGTTGAGTAAAGCCAACATCAAACGTGTACTCTACCGTAACGACAAACTGTATGTGTTGACAACAGCACCGAAAATATTTGTAGTAAACGCTACAACCCTGGATTCTATTGGTGAGATGAATCTGACCGGCATCGAAGGAGGTTCGCCTATTGTTAGTGATATTGCTTTCACTGCCGACGGTTATTTACTTGCTTGCAACAAGGAAACGATAGCTCTTGATGCGGAAACAGCGCAACCGACTGATCCGTCGGCTCAGTTCAAAGTTTATAGGTGGAACGACGACAATGCTGCTCCGGTACTTCTGTTCCAATCACAGAAACAAGGAAGTTGGAGTAGTGGCTCTGTCGGAGAAACTTTTGCCGTCAGCGGTTCGTATCAAAATCTGAAGGTTTATTATACGGCAATGACCACTGCCGCTACCGACAGACGCTACCGTATTGTCGGTTTGAATTACCGGGATGAAACTCATACGGTATCAACAGCCAAATATATGGGAGGTAATGCCGATGCTTATTACAACGTGAGTGAATGGGGCGAGCACCCGATTCTCACCATTTCGCCGTCGAGTAACGACTATATTCTTATTGACAGCGAATTGTTGCCGCCAACCGAATATCAATTCGACTGGTCGGCTGCCGACCGTTTCCCCTTAGTGAAAAAAGGAACACTCAACGTAGCAGAAGTTCCTGCTGTAGCAACCGGTATCACTTTCTTCCGTTATGCAAAACATACCTTTATGGCAACTCCGGCTTGCAAGATCGACTCGACGCAGGTGGGCGTGGCTCTGTTTGATGTTACCGACGGTTTGGATAATGCCGTTAAAATTTCGGATAAATATCCCACGGAAGGTTTGGGCACTACTCCTGCGAAATATATGATGGCAGGTGCCAAGGTTGACGGATATGATATTTATATGTTGGTATTGGCAAAAGGAGAAGGCGTTGCCCGTTTCAAAAGCGAAAGCAGTCCTGTTGCCAATATTTATGCTTCCGCACTTTCCATCACCAACGAAAAGGCCTTTAAATTCACTTTGAACGAAAACGCTTCGTCGGTGTTTATCAATATTTATAAAGATGGAGAATCGATTGATTCGTACGGTGCAGGTGCATTGGCCAAAGGCGTGCAAACCATTGCCAATCCGTTCGGCAGTAAAGAATACAACGCATGGAGTGTTACGGCGAGCACTCGTCCGGTAGGGTATCCGGCTAAAATAAGCAATGATAGCCCGATATTCCAGTTCTATTCGGCACGTGGCGTTGCAGTGGATAATAATCCTGAAAGTCTCTTTTTCGGTCGGGTATATGTGGCGGAATCCGCCGGTGGACTTATGACTGCAGGAACACCCGTCAATCCGCGTACCTCCCAAAAAGGCATTTACATTCTGGATGCTGCTCTCACAGATGTTACCAATCAAGGAGCGAAGAGCTATACCGGCGGAGTGGCATGGGGTACGAATTCAGGCACCGGTTATCAATATGCTCCGAGAGGAATAACGACGGATGCTACCGGGAAAGTCTATATTACCGATAGCTCGTTTGGAAACTCCGGCGTTTATATCATGGATCCGGCCGATCCTGCGGCAACTTTCTCTCCGCTGTTTGGTGGAACAATTAATACGACCAACGGTCAGGTAAAGGAAGGTACTACTTTCATTCACAATCCGATAGAAGATTGCGAGATAATCGGAAAAGGCACTGATACCAAATTGTTTACTTATGATCGTCCGGCTTCGCCTGTAGCTGGTGGCATTTATCGTTACGACATTGGTCAAGGTACACAACCTTGGACAGTTGCTCCAAGTGCTACCGTTTACGACGATATGCAAAATGGTAATCGCTTCCAGAATGGTTACGGACAAATTGCTTCTGATGCACGTGGCGGATGGTGGATATGCCAATACCGCGCAGGTTCAGGTGGTGAAACAGTCCCCGCTTTAATTCATGAAACCAACGGCACACTGGATTACAACAGCGGAACAACGCTGACAAGTTCGTATCAGGGTGCTATGGCTGTTAATGCTGATGGAACACTGTTGGCTATGGCTACAAAAGGCGGAACCGTAGAGGTCTTTGAAGTAGCTTACGATGCAAACAACAAACCGACACTGACACAGAAATACAGTATCGGATGGGGGACAAGTAGTCAATACCTGCAAAATGCCGCTTTCGATGCTGCAGGTAACTTGTATTTAGTGTCGAATTACAACGAACGCTTGATGGTTTATGCGCTTCCGAAAGTTGAAAACAGCTATACGACACATGTTTCTTTGAGTACAAGTACAGGTATCAATACAATTGAATCACTCAATGATTATATCACAATATATCCCAATCCTGTAAAAACCGAAGTCAATATTTATGCCAATCGGAGCGGATTGTTGTTGAAAAGCTACAAAATTTACGATTTGAAAGGACTTTCTGTCGGTAGTGAAACGATGAATGCCGCACAAACGAAAATCAATACTCGAAATTTAATCCCAGGCATGTATATCTTACAAGTTATCACATCGGAGGGCTTAGTTAACAAGTGTATTATTAAACAATAAAATTAGTGTGTATAGAATCGGAAGTCTTTAATCGTATCAGTTTACTTCTTACTACTGAAAATTTCCGATTCTATACTTTTATTAACCCTAAAATCTAATTATTATGAAACGATTATTTACGATTATTCCTGCTCTGATTTTGGCAGTCGCCCTGCAGGCGCAGCAGCCGAACATTTATGCTTACGGACTGAAAGTAGAACTGGTTGAAGGGACGCAGTACAAGTTTACTTACTCGCTTAATACCAATGCGGTTTCTGGAAGTATTAACATTATTTCTAGCGGAGGTAATACGGTTAGTTTGGCTGCTCCCGATGAATCGGCATTGACCAAAGGAAAACATGAGGTTACAATTGACCTTCATGAATTTGCATCTGGTAATTATACTTGGTCGGTTACTGCTACAGGAGCAGCAACGGGCACAGAACCTGTAAGTGTTACGATTGATGCTCCATTGACACTTGCCACTCCGCGTGGTTTGGCAATTGATAATAATTTTGAAAGTCCTTATTTCGGCCAGATTTATGCAACGAGTTCGGGAACCGGCGAAAAAGGGGTGTATATTTTAGATGCCGCTTTTTCTAATCCTTCATCGGTTTATACCACCGGTTGGTCTGAATCACCGGCAAGTCCGTTGCGTTTAACGGTTGGTCCTGATCATTTGGTTTATATCACCGATTGGAGTGACAACTCGACTTCTGGTGTATATGTTTGGGATCCTGCCACTCCGACCAATAATGCGGTTTCAATCTTTGGTGGTACGGTGGGTACATCAGGAATTGCAAAAGATGGGGAAACGATTATTCATGGTTCAGTTTCCCATTGCTATGTAGTAGGTACGGGAGCAGATAGAAAATTATATACTTTCGACGAAGATGTAAATATTACCGGTGTTGATAATGCGATGTGTTTGTTCCGCTATGATATAGGTAATTTGGCGCAGGCGTGGACAGCAAATCCGAGTGCTGTGATTTTTCCAAATACGGCAAAATATGAACAAAACGGAAATTCTATGATATTTCCGGACAAGAACGGTGGCTGGTGGATTTCGCAAGACCGGGCAACAGATGGTGCAACAATTCCGGCGTTGATTCATGTGAGTGCGGCTGGTGTGGTTGATTACAATTCTTCAGGCACTTTAGGCGGACGTACTCGTGGTGCATTGGCTATTAATGCTGAACAAAGTTTGTTGGTAACGGTAGGAACCAACTACATTCGTGTTTGGGATGTTACTTGGGATGGATCCAATGTTCCGTCCTTGACACAGAAATATCAGATTACGACTACATTCGGAGATCCTGTTTACAATGTAGCTATGGATGTGGCAGGAAATGTTTTTGCGGCAGGTAATGCTAAGGCATTGGCTGCATGGGCTCTTCCGAAAACTGATAATACCTTCACCACTCCGGCGGCAGCCGCTTACAAATTGACGATAACCAATCCTACCGATGTGCGCACTATAAATCAAGACGACTTGATTTCCATAAAAACAACGGACAATAAACTTACGTTGAAAACCTGCGGAGCATCTTTGACGGCTTATACGCTTTTTAGTTTGGATGGAAGAATACTTCGTTCGGAAAAAGTGAACAATCTCAACGTAGTCGAAATTCCTATTGCCAATTTAGGCAGCGGAGCTTATTTGCTTCAAGCAAAAACAACGGAAGGTATCGCGACTAAAAAATTTATTAAGAAATAGGGAGAATAAAAAAGAGAAACGGCATAAACAAACCAAATGGCTTTGTGCCGTTTCCTATTTTTTCGATTAAAAATTTAATTAACGTATGGATAAATTAAAATATTATCTCATCTGTTTGGTGATGACATCAGTGTATGCTTTTGCCGGACAACCGGAAAAAGGAATAAGTGTAACCGGTATGGTCAGCGACAAAAATAACGAACCGTTGATCGGTGTGTCTGTTGTTGTTGCAGGTGGTACCGCTGGAACAATTACAGATATAAATGGACATTACAAAATTATTGTGCCTGAAAGCAATTCTATGCTTAAGTTCAACTATATAGGTTACTTGGCTCAAACGAAGCAAGTGGGTAACAATTCCGTTATTAATATTCGTATGGAAGAAAGCAGCCGGACACTTGATGAAGTGGTTGTTGTAGGGTACGATACTCAGCGCAAAGCCAACCTGACCGGTGCGGTCGGTAGTGTGGATGTAACCAAGCAATTGGAAGGAAGACCCCTGCCCGATATCGGTCGCGGATTGCAAGGTTCTGTACCTGGTTTGTCCGTAACAACAACTTCCGGACGTATCGGCAGCTCGCCGAGTCTTAAAATCCGTGGTGCTGTCGGTTCCTTGATTGACGGAGCGTCATCGCCGCTCATTTTGGTGGATGGGGTTGAAATATCAGACTTATCGTTTATCAACCCTGATAATGTGGAAAGTATTTCAGTATTGAAAGACGCCGCTTCTTCTTCTATTTACGGAACACGAGCAGCTTTCGGAGTAGTCCTTTTGACTACTAAAAAAGGTTCGGAAAATGAACATTTCAGCATTAGCTATTCCAATAATTATTCCTGGGCAACTCCGACTGTTTTACCGGAACTTGCTAAGTCTTATGAAGGTGCAGAGATGACGTTGGAAGCGCGTCAACGTACTTCACCCGGAACAGTGAGCTTTACCAACACTGCCAATCTGGTGTGGAATGAAGAGTCCATCGAACGTATGAAAGAATGGGAACGTGTTTACGGTGGACTGAATCTTAGCCCCGAAATGGTCTATGGCCGTGATTTTGAAGTTATCAGTGGTGTTCCTTATTTTTACCGGAGCTTCAATGCTGCCGAAAAATATATCAAAAAATACAGCCCAAGCCAACAGCACAACATTTCTGTAAGCGGTACCACCGGAAAAACAAATGTTTATCTTGGACTTGGCTATATGGGACAAGGTGGTGTTGTGAAAGTAAAGCCCGACAAATATGACCGTTACAATGTTAACATGAATATGGAAACAAAGGTAAACAACTGGTTGACCACGCGTGGCAAATTCCTATATTCACGTACTGATCTCAAAACACCCTTTAATTTCAGTTCGTCTTCATCCTATGATGCATTGTACTATTTATATCGTTGGCCTTCCATCATGCCTTACGGAACCTATGAGGGGAAACCTTTCCATAACTCCGTAACTGAGACGGCAGCAGCCAATTACAATACCGACCAAAAAGACTATATGCGCGTATCGATAGGAGCTACGATTGATTTTACCAAAGATCTGTCATTGGATATGGACTACACCTTCAATACGGATAACGAAATGATTATCCAACGTGGGGGTGAAGTTGGAGGCTGGGACTTTTGGTCGGGTCCGCTGGTATTGAAAGATAACTGGGCTGATGTTAGTAAAAACAAAATAGACCAGTATTTTTATAATAGAGACTATCAGGCCGGAAATGCCGTATTGCGTTACAAAAAGGCAATAAAAGCTCACAAACTGAATGCAATTGCAGGTTGGAACATCGAACAAAAGGAAACAAACTTTTTGAACGGAGAAAAACGTGAACTGCTCGATTTATCCAAGCCTGAAGTATCATTGGCTATCGGCGACCAATATGTTTACGGTAGTCACAGCGACTGGGCGATCATGGGCTTTTTCGGACGTATTAATTATTCGTATGCCGATCGCTATTTAATGGAATTGAACGGTCGCTATGATGGCTCGTCAAAATTCCCGGTCAATCAGCAATTTGGATTCTTCCCTTCCGGTTCGCTGGGTTGGATTATTAGCGAGGAGTCGTTTATGGAAGAAATTAAACCGGTCATGAGTTTTGCCAAATTGCGTGCTTCATACGGTAGTATAGGTAACCAGGCAGTAGGTGATAACCGTTTCCGTTCAATACTTGCAACCAGTACTTCGGGCTGGATTATTGACGACGTCAATGAAACCAGCTTCGGTACGCCAAATGCAATCTCGGATAATTTTACATGGGAAACCATCGAATCAAAAAACTTAGGGTTAGATCTTCGTTTCTTCAACGATAAATTGGGTGTAAGTGCCGATCTTTATCAACGGAAAAATAAAGGTATGATTTCCGTCGGTGAAGAAGTTCCATCCTTTTTCGGAGCATCAGCTCCCTACACCAATGTAGGCGAACTGACCACCAACGGTTGGGAAATCGGAGTTGATTTTCATCATGTTTTTGACAATCAGCTGAAATTGGGCGTAACATTGAATCTTTCGGATGCACTTTCTACGATTACAAAACATAGAAACGGATCCAACACCACCATCGACGGTACGAATTATCAGGGAAAAGTCTACGGTGAAATCTGGGGTTTTGAAACCGATCGCTTTTTTACAGCAGATGATTTCAATGAAGACGGTTCGATGAAAGAGGGTATTCCTTCGCAAGCAATCTTCGAAACCAATGGCTGGTTCAAGTACATGCCGGGCGATGTCAAATACAAAGATTTGGATGGAAACAAAGTCATCGATTGGGGTGATAATACGTCGGAAAATCCGGGCGATATGAAACGTATCGGTAACAGCACTCCACGTTATGAATACAATAGCCGTATGAACCTGGAATGGAAAGGTCTGGATTTTGAATTGTTTATTCAGGGTGTCGGAAAACGTGATTATTGGGGAACCGGTAATATGATTATTCCGGGTTGGAACCACTATGAAGGCGTTTTCTATGCACACCAGACTGATTATTGGCGGGAAGATAATCTTGATGCTTTCTATCCCCGTTTGACACAATTTGGTCAGATCACCCAATATAGCCGTGCTGCTGCTTTGAATTTCTTTCCGCAGACCAAATACCTGCTTGATATGTCGTATTGCCGGATAAAAAATATTACGTTGGGTTACAGTTTTTCTCAGAAATTATTACAGAAAATAAAAATAGACCGTTTGCGTATTTATACCAGTTTCGAAAATGTGTTTGAATTCGACCATTTGGGCGATATTCCTATTGATCCTGAAACAGGACAATCAACAGGTGACGGAGGAACTATGGGATTTGGACGTATTTATCCATATACACGTTCTGCCTCTATGGGAGTTCAACTTAAATTTTAATTATTAAATGATGGGATATATGAATAATATAAAAAATAAATTCAACAAAATAGCTTTTGTGCTGTGTCTGTGCACTTTCGGATTGAGCTTTGTTGCTTGTGAAGACTTCTTGGATCGCCCGCCATACGACGAGTTCGATAACGAAGAATTTTGGCAAAGTGAAGCACAGGCCAGGGCTTTCATGTACGGTGTTTATCCTTCCGTATTTGCCGGTTATGGTACCGGAGTCGCTCATGGTCCGTTTCTGATGGGCGAAACTTCCAATGATGATTTTACAAGTGAATCGCAGGCTGAATTAGGCCCCTTGACTATTCCAACATCTGATGGTAGCTGGAGTTTTACCAATGTTCGAAAAGCAAACTATATTATTGATAATGTAGGACGTATGGATGCCGATGAAACCACCGTTAATCATTGGCGTGGTATCGGACGTTTTTTCCGTGCTTATTTCTATAGCAATTTGGTATTCCTCTATGGAGATGTTCCTTATATGGATCATTACCCTGTTGTCAGTGACAACAAGGAGGATATGGATTTTTTGTATAAAGACCGTGATTCGCGTACTTACGTAGATAGCCTGATTATGGAGGATTTCCAATATGCAATGGATCATGTTCGTACCGACGACGGCTCGTTGCAAATCAACAAATACGTGGTGGCTGCCATGGCTTCCCGGCTGTTGTTACGCGAAGGTACTTTCCTAAAATATCATGACATTGACCAGGCCAAAGCAACAGAATGTCTGAAATTTGCAAAAAAAGCTTCGGAAATAGTCATGGCAGGATCGTATAAAATCTCGGACGACTACAAAGCCTTGTTCACCTCTGATGATTTGGAAGGAAACAGCGAAGTGATTATGTACCGCAAATATTTAGAAGGTGTACTGGCGCATTCTACACTTGCATACAGTTATCAGGATCCGCAAGGAGGATCAAGTAGTTCGCTGACGGAAACATTTCTGACCAAGACCGGTCTGCCGATCTATTATAACAACGAATATTGGGTGGCTCCGACAGCAACTGATTTCTTTACCAATCGTGATCCGCGTCTGACATTTTGCTTCCGTTCACAGTATTACCTGCGTGGCGAGAATCCGGGTAATTTTGCTTATTCACTGTCGGGATATTCGTGGAGTAAATTCATGGACGACTCAAAAGCCGGTAGCGGTGATGCTACTTTCGCCCGAGAACGGAATGTTACCGATGCTCCTTGTCTACGTTTGGGTGAAGTGCTGTTAAATTATGCCGAAATCTGCTATGAGTTGGGTGTGTTGGATCAAAGTATATTGGATAAAACCATTAATGCTCTGCGTGACCGCAAAGGTGTAGAAATGCCGCATCTGGAAATTGTGGGTGGGGAACCTGCCATTAATGGTGTAGTTTACGATGACCCGAAGCGTGTACAAATCAATGCCGCAGATCCGGGTTATGATGTTCCAGCCCTGTTGTGGGAAATTCGACGGGAACGCCGAGTGGAGCTCTGTTTCGAAGGATTCCGTCTCAACGACCTGAAGCGCTGGAAGAAGTTGGATTATATGATGAACAGTGTAAATCCTGATATTCGCTATGGTGCCTACATTCGTTTGAGTGATTATCCCGAAGGCAAGAAAAATGTGTCTTTGAAAAATGCGGATGCGACTGAAGGTTATATTTTGCGGAATACAGGTACACAACGTGTGAATATGCCTACGGAAAAGAATTATATTTATCCGGTTCCGACCGATCAAATAATTCTTTACAAAAATCACGGTTATACCCTCACGCAAACCAAAGCATGGAGAGAAGAATAAAATAATTATCGAACTGTAGTTTTTTTAAATTTCTAAACTATCATACCATATTTATTGGAAGGGATAGAATGGAAAATTTAGAGACTGCTAAATTATAAATAAATGAAACAACTAAAATATTATACAGGCTGGCTTTTTCTTGTCTTGCTGACATTTGCTTCATGCCAGGAAAATCCTTTTGTGGAAAATCCTTCGGGAGAGACCATTATCTATAACCTGCAAATTACCAACGGCGACTTGAGCGGCGGTGCCCGTTACGATGGTGTGATTGATGAAGATGCGAAAACGATTACTTTTAATATCTCCGCCGAAACTGATGTGGCACAAGTGAAATTTTCCGGTAAATTGTCGCTGGGTGCAAAATTGGACAAAGAATCTTACAACTTCATTGAAGGAAAGGATGCTGAAGCCAAACAGTTAACAGATACCATTCGTATAGTAAACGTGAAAAACGTACAGGATTATGAGGTTATATTGAATCTTGCCGATCCGCAATCAACGCCGATTCTCAGCAAGTTAAGCGTAAGAACTGCTTCCGGAGATACGGTAAGTGCCGTGGTTGATTTGGACGAGAATGTCGTTTATTTGAATACACCAAACGAAACGGAGGTGACATTCAACAGTATTACGACGATACCGGCACGTGCCGAATATGTGTTTAGCAACTTGACCGACAAGAAACTGAACAAAAGCAACCCTGGTAAATTATCACTTGATTTCCTCGGTTTGACTGCTGAGTATTCAATTTCGTTTGATAAATCTCCTGCTGCCGGTATGAATTTTTTAAGTCCTATCATTCATGATTTTACCACGAAGACGACTGTTTATCCGGACTTTGCGGCAGAAATGACACGTAGTGCGGACTTCGATGGGAAATATATTTTGCTTGTTTCGCGCCAAGATGGTATTAATCCCAAATTACTGAAAGCAAGCGATATATTGGCCGATGCTCCGACTACCCCAATCATGCTTAGTACAGTAGGCATTGCCGGAGGAACCTATGTGATTTCTTCGGGTCGTTTATCTCACGGGCATATTTATATTTGTAATCTTTCGACTGGTCTGGCTGATACCGATGCCGGAAAATTAAAATTGTACCATTATGCTAGTCCGACATCGACTCCCGAATTGATACTTGATTTCAACGGAATTATAGACGCAGGAACAAATACCAAATCAACCGGTCGTTTTGGTGATAATATTTCACTTGATTTGGATGAAGACGGTAATGGCTATGTCTATTTTGCGCACCAAACAGCTGGTGAAATATTGCGTTTTACCATCACCGGATTTACTACGGTAAGCGAACCTCTTCTGATGCATCCGTCTACTACGGCTACCTATTATGCCTGTTACAATCGGGTAGGAACCGATAATGAATATTTGTATACAAGTACGGTGGCTTCAGTCATTCAGTTGATGGATAAAGACGGAGCCGTTTTGGGTGAAATCAACAAACTGAAACATGTGGATATGGGTGATGCTACGCATGGAACAGATGCACATATCATCAGTTACAACAAGGGACGTTATTTAGTAATGACCACGGCAAAACAACAGTCTTCCTGGGCAAATCCGACCTTGTTTATTTATGATATTACTGAAGGATTCAACACGGTGGCTGCTTTGGTTAACTTCAAAGCAACATCGCCGAATCCGGTATATACTTATCAATTGGGTACTGCTACACAAAGCGCGTGCGCCGGTATTACGGCTTATGCGATAGTTGATGGTAAACTGTGCATTCTTGCGGCAGGACCGAAAGCTGGTATGGTATTGATCGAATTTCCGAAAAATCAGCAATAGTTTTGTTTGATTGATTTATCTTAGCACACAGATAACACAGAGATTGAATTAATTTATCTGTTCTCCCGGCGTTACCTGTGTGCTTTTTTATTCTTTATTTTTCATGAAAAGACGACTTCTCCTATTTCTTTATTTTTCATGTTGTGTATTGCTCGTTCAGGCGCAGCAATCCCCGGTTGTTGTCGGGGCGGAGCAGACTGATGCATATCTTCCTTTTTTAAAAGGGAAACGGGTGGCACTTTTTTCCAACCATACGGGAATAGTAAATGGAAAACATACTTTGGATGTTTTGGTTGAAAATAAAGTGGCGGTTACGGCCATTTTTTCACCTGAACATGGTTTCCGGGGCAATGCTGGTGCCGGTGATCACGTAGCAAGTTCCGTTGACGAGAAAACCGGTGTGCCTATCCTTTCACTCTACGATGGGGAAAGCGGTAAACCGGGCAAGGGCTCGATGCGTAAATTCGATATTTTGGTTGTTGACATTCAAGATGTCGGTTTGCGGTTTTATACCTATTATGTTACGATGGTTAAATTGATGGACGCATGTGCAGAAAAGCACAAGTCGGTACTGATTCTTGACCGTCCTAACCCGAATGGCTATTACGTGGACGGCCCCATTTTGGATATGAAATACAAATCGGGTGT
>JAQWBH010000228.1 GCA_028707405.1 Parabacteroides sp.
AATATGGTACAGAAGCCGACGGTTACGTCAACTACGTAAAAGGCGCAAATGTTGCAGGTTTCATGAAAGTGGCCAAAGCCATGATGGCTCAAGGCGTCATTTAATTACAAACTTGACCGAATATTAGGAAGAGGTTGACTCATAATGAGTCAGCCTCTTTTTTTTGGATATATTTCCACATCCATGAAATAAACTTTATATCAAGTTGAAAAGTTATGGAATAACGATAGAAGTGTGATTTTTGAGGATTAGCTGGGATCAATAAATTAGGAAGCAACTGAAAATTGAGTATCGTTTCTTTCTGGGAGGTTTGGCTATACTTCCTTCGCGGAGGTTTGGCATCGCTCCCTTCGCGGAGGTTTGGCATCGCTCCCTTCGGGCAGCGGCATAACCTCCGTCTCCGCTAGTCCAGGTTTGTGTTCACTCGACTCCGGCACAAAAATTTCGTCTCTTCGAGCCTTCAATATTTTGTTTTGCCGGACTCTTCGTGTCCACTGCACCTGTCCGTCGAAGTCGACGTCGGCCACGCCGCTGCCCTTCAGTACGCTATCCGAAACCTCTGGTGCACCACGTTACTGAGCTTTCTTTTCAATGATGTTTCATCCTCATCAATATATTTTGCTTTTATAAAAAAGGTTTCTATAATACATTTATAAATATTCGTTTTGTTTGATTTAAAATACACAAAAAGTTTATTGAATATTTCATCATACAATAATCAGATAATTTGTATTTTAGCCACCGGAAAGACACTTGATATTCATTTTATCTTCAATTGAATAAATTGATCTCACACACTAACCACCTGCAGACCAAGTTAAAATAGCGATGTGGACTTTAATACAAAAGCAATATGGTTTACATCTCTTTAGCGAAAAATCGCATTGATAATATAAAAAATAAATAAACGAAGTTGATAAAAGGCTGTATGTCAAGATGGCTAAAACAGATTGATTATGCTGTCGTTAGCCCTCATTTTAAAAAGCGCATCCTATTTGATTTGCAGGATAAAAGTAATAACTTTGTACGCACATTAATACGGATAATTATGTATATTTCAGTAGTTAAAGTCGGAAATTCCAGAGGAATAAGACTTAGTAAGACTCTTATTGAGAAATACAACATCAAAGATACCGTCGAGGTCATCATGAAAAAGGGATATATGATTCTTAAACCTAAGGCTGAAGCCAGAAAAGGTTGGGAAGATTCTTTTCGGAAGATGCATGAAAATGGGGATGATAAAGCCTTGATGAGTGATATTTTTGAAGACGAAAATTTTGAGGAATGGAAATAAAACAATATCAGATTGTTATGATCAACTTGGATCCTACGGTCAGAAGTGAAATAAAAAAAACCAGACCTTGCGTTGTGATTTCACCCAATGAGATGAATAAATATCTTCAAACGGTTGTTGTTGCTCCTATGACAAGCCAATCAAAAAAACACCCAACTCGGGTTGAAGTAAAACACAATGATAAAGATGGTTGGATAGCTATCGACCAGATTCGGACAATAGATAAAGTTCGGATTATAAAAGTGTTTGACAAATTATCTACAAAAGAGGCGGGGCAAGTTAAATCTGTAATCAGAGAAACATTTGTGGATTAAAAAAAACGAGGGCTAACACCGCCCTCTATAAAATTGGAGCATATTTTCCAATGACAAGCTGTCACAAAGATACAAGACGGTTTAGTCGGCCTCTTTTCACCAGTCATAAACAATTTTGAGAAATATGTCTATATTTGTTTAAATTATTGCAGCTACTTTTTTTTAACATGAGACTTAAAAAGTTATTGACACCATGGATTGCAGCATTCATATCAATGGCTGTATTCCCCGCGAACGATATCTATTTTTCAAAAATTGGTATCGAGCATGGTTTGTCGCAACTTTCCGTAATGAGTATCTATCAGGATGAACTCGGAACGCTATGGTTTGGTACCAGAGAGGGAGTAAACAGGTATAACGGCAATGATATTGAAGTGTTCCTTCCCTATCCGAATGATACCAATTCACTGAACGGTAGCCTGATAAAGTCAATCTGCGGTGACGAAAACGGACATGTATATATTCACTCACAAAGAGGTCTCAACGTATACAATTTGGGGACATCCACCATGAAGATCATCCAGAGAGCGAATGTTGACGCCATAGCCTATGGTAAAAAGAACCTGTGGATTGCAGAAAAAAACAAACTTTTCTCCTATATCAACGGGGAGAAGAAACCATACATTTCTCTGACAGGTGAAAAAGCAACGATTAAAAGTATATTTCAAGCCTCCGATCAGCGAATTTTCATCGGAACCGTTTCGTCCGGAGTATTTGTCATAGACCAGAAAAAGAAAATCCGGCAAATCACTCCAGCTATCAGTCAGGTTTCTGTCATTTATGAAGACAGCAAAATGAACATCTGGATAGGCACCTGGCATGACGGACTGTACAAAGTTCAGAAAGACGGCAGCATCAAACAATTTCTCAACAAACAGAATCCTGCTGGAAACTTCATTTCTTCCAACTTTGTCAGAACCATTTGCGAAGATCGAAACGGATTCCTTTGGATAGGAACTAAAAATGGTCTCGACAGATTAACCGTTGAGACAGGTGCATTCAAGCACTATAACTCCAACGAATTCAACAACAGGCAATTATCAAACGAATCCATCTGGTCCCTATGCACTGACAGTCAAGGGACCATTTGGGTAGGAACCTATTTTGGAGGAGTGGATTACTTCAATCCAGACATCGATTTTTATGTTTTTCACGATTTACAAAAAGGCAGTCTCAGAAACAAACCGTTCCCAGTCATTAGCGAAATTGTGGAGGATAACCACCAAAATCTCTTTCTATGCACAGAGGGAAACGGACTAATCCTCTATAATCCAGCGACCGGCACTTACAGAACTTTTCTGGCAGGAGATCACGCCCCGGAAAGTCAGAGCAGCGTCAATATCAAAACATGTTATTATGACAAATCCCGGCAAGAACTTTGGCTGGGCATGCATCTGGGTGGATTGTGCAAGGTAGAGTTGCCGGGTTATCGCATTAAGAGATATTCTATAGTAAAGCCAGAGTGGCCACAGTCCGATATCGTAAGGTCTATCATACCTTACGAGGGTGATTTGCTGATAGCTACCTACAATGGTCTTTTCAGGTTCAACAGAAAAACAGAACAGTTTACCCTTTTCTCAGAAAAGCTCCATCAAAACATTCAATATTTTGTCGATCTGAAAAAAGATAAACAAGGATGTTTTTGGATTGCCGGCAACGGACTTTCTTATTATAACCCCAAAAACGGCAAGTTTAAGACTTTTGTCAATCATCCTGCAGATACGACATCTCTAAGCAATAACGATGTGGTGAAAATTCTGATTGACACCAAAGACAGAGTTTGGGTAGGGACACAAAACGGTGGAGTAAATCTGTACAACCCTGCTAAGGGATCATTCATACGTTATAACCAGGAAAACCACAATTTACAAAATGATTATGTCAGCAATCTGGCCATTTCGAAGTCCGGTTATCTGATCATCACCACGGCCAAAGGCTTCAGTATGTTGGATCCGGAGACAGGAAAAATACACAACTATGGAATGAATAATGGATTCCTGTTAAATTCACTGTACAACGGTGGAATGTGTCTGACCCGAAACGGAGAAATATTTATGGCTGGAATGAATGGAATGGTATCTTTCAGGGAAGAAAACCTGACCATACCACAGAAAAGATTCAATCTAAATCTGGTAAATCTATGGATAAACAACAAGCCCGTCAAACCCTTTGACAATTTTCACGTATTGAAAACCTCCTTGCCGTATACCAGAAATATTTCGCTGAATTATAAGCAGAACATGATTACCATTGAATTTGCGACCAATAACTACATTGCCGCCAATCGACCTTTATACCGATACAAAATGTCAGGTTTTTCCGAAGAATGGATTGATTTGCCGCAAGGAATCATGAAATTGAACTTCATGAACCTGAAAGCCGGCAAATATCAATTAATAGTGGAAGCTGTCTCCTCAAACGAAGGAACAGTCATAGCCAAAACCAATTTGGGGATAGTGGTGCACCCCCCATTCTACAATGCCTGGTACGCTTATGTAATATATATCCTTTTGGCCATGTTTATCATTTGGCGATATCTAATTTTCACGAATTCCAAGCTTGTCCTGAAAACATCCCTCGACTTTGAGAAAAAAGAAAAGGCACATCTGGAAGAAGTCAATCAATCCAAACTCAGATTCTTCACCAACATATCACACGAATTTAGAACGCCGTTGACGTTGATTTCGGGTCAGATGGACTTGTTGCTTCAGACACAAAATCTGAAACCTAAGGTGTATGAGAGGATACGAAACGTCAAGCGAAACACCCTGAACATGCAGAATCTGATCAATGAACTGCTGGAATTCAGAAAAACAGAACAAGGATTTTTGAATATCAGGGTTTGCCAACAAGATCTGATTCTGTTTTTACAGGAAATTCATCTTTCATTTACTGAATACGCCAGTCAGAAGAAAATTGATTTTACATTTGAGCATGCTGAAAATGAAATCATGCTGTGGTTTGATCCGGTTCAAATGCAAAAGGTATTTTACAATCTAATATCCAATGCTTTCAAGTTTACCCCAAAAGGTGGATACATCAAAATGGTCGTAGAAGATCTTTCGGATTCCGTGACTGTCCATATCATTGACAACGGGCTGGGTATAGCCGCAAATGAACTGGAAAAAATTTTCGACAGCTTTTATCAGGCAGAAAACAGTTCGCAGGTCAGTAACCTATCTCCAGGGACAGGCATCGGTCTGGCTTTGACAAAAAACATACTGAACTTGCATTCGGGAATCATTCAAGTAAACAGCAATCCGAAGGAGGGCAGCCAATTCTCAGTAACTCTGCACAAAGGAACAGCACATTTCAAACCCGAGCAGATTACGGAAGCAGAGAATACGGAGACCAACTGTCTCAAACAAATGGAAGAACTTGATGAAGAATTCATGAAAGAGGTAGTAGAGAGTATGTCAGGAAATGAATCCGAAGAATACACCATGCTGATCGTGGAAGACAATGATGAGTTACGTTTGATGCTGAAGAATATCTTTGAACCGATTTATACCATTTATACTGCAACAGACGGGGCAGAAGGCTTAAACAAAACCATTGAATATGAACCGGACATCGTTTTATGCGACTTGATGATGCCAAAAATGTCAGGTAGTGAAATGTGTTCCAAAATCAAGAACAACTTTTCGACTTCTCATATTCCTATCGTTCTGTTGACCGCACAAACCGCAATTGAATACAACATAGAATGTCTGCGCCTTGGTGCCGACGATTATATAACCAAACCTTTCAATGTCAAGACATTGATTACTCGGTGCAACAATTTGGTGAACGGCAGAAGACTGTTACAGGAAAAATTCAGCAAACAGATAGACTTTTCCACCAGATTGATTGCAACCAACAATCTGGACCGCGATTTTATGGAAAAAGCGCAAAAAATCATCGAATCCCATTTGGACGATCCGGGATTTAACGTACCAGTCTTCTCTAATGAAATGGGGTTGGGCCGGACCAGACTGTTCAAGAAAATAAAAGGGATAACCGGACAGACGCCCAATGATTTCATCAACACTGTCAAAATGAAGAAAGCCACAGATCTGATTATCAACCATCCAGAATATAACATCAAAGACATCACCTATATGTTGGGATTCAATACCTCAAAATATTTTACCAAATGTTTCAAGAAACAATTCGGCATGACTCCGAGCAATTTCAGACGTGTTGAATTGGGACTGGATTACGAAAAAGAAGAGCAAGATAATATAGAAGATACCAGTGAAGACTGAATAAAATTATAACTAAAAATAATGGATATGAAAAAGGATCAAACGGTAACAGGATGGAAAATGGAATTCCACAAAATTTCCCTTTCGATTTTGGGTATCACGTTATATTATACTGGTATGGCACAAAACACGGAACATCCCAATGTTATCTACGTTTTTCCGGACCAGTTTCGCAACCATGCCATGCAGTTCTGGAATGAAAATCCATTTCAGTCACATATCAATTTCAAGGCTGATCCGGTTTATACCCCTAATCTGAATAAATTTGCCAAAGAATCTGTCGTTTTGACATCGGCACAGAGCAATTGTCCGCTAAGCAGTCCATACCGTGGAATGTTTCTCACCGGTATGTATCCGGACGGAAGCGGGGTTTCACTCAATTGCAACAATACAAGACCCATCAGCAATCTCCATGCAGATGCGGTTGCCATCAGTGATGTTTTTTCTCAAAAAGGTTACGACTGTGGCTATATCGGAAAATTACATGTGGATTATCCCACACAGAACAATCCTCAGGCTCCAGGTACGTATGTCGAGGATAGAAGTACAGTCTGGGATGCCTATACTCCACAGGAACGCAGGCATGGATTCAGTTACTGGTATTCATATGGCACCTTTGACGTCCATAAATCGCCTCATTACTGGGACACTGAAGGAAACCGGCACGAAATCAGGGAATGGTCGCCAAGCCATGAAGCGGACAAAGCCATTGAATATATCCGTACAGCCAAAGACAAACAAAAACCTTTTTTTCTCGTAGTCAGCATGAATCCGCCACACAGTCCCTACCAATCTCTCAATGATTGCGAGGAACAGGATTATAATTTATACAAGGACAAAGCGTTGAATCAGTTGCTGATACGTCCAAACGTAAATCCAGAATTGAAAGATAAACAAAAATGCGCACCTTACTATTTTGCATCTGTCAGTGGAGTAGACAGGGCTTTCGGTCGTATTCTCGAAGAATTGGACCGTCTGGGACTTAGTAATAATACGATTGTAGTATTCAGTTCAGATCACGGAGAGACCATGGCCAGCCATGTGGAAGATCCCAAAAATTCACCTTATGCAGAGGCGATGAATGTACCTTTCCTCCTCCGGTATCCAGGCAAACTTAACCCTCAGGTTAATTCACTGCTGCTTTCAACCCCCGATATCATGCCCACCTTGCTTTCACTGGCCGGTTTAAAAAAAGATATTCCGGCATCAGTTCAGGGACGGGATCTTTCACCTTTTCTAAAACCGAATGCAAGTCTGAAAAAAGCTCCGAAAGGTGTCCTGTACATCCGGAACATAGATGGAGACATCAATACCAAAGGCTTGGTCACGAACTATTTTCCTGTTGCGAGAGGTATCAAGACTGACCGATATACTTTGGCCATTACCATCGACCGAAAAAAACAAGTAAAAGAAATCTTGTTATTTGATGACAAGAACGATCCTTATCAGATGAAACCACTGGATCCTGATTTGAAAGCAAACCAAAAAGTCCTGAAAAGCCTAAAAAAAGAAATGCGGAAACTGCTCCGAAAGGCAAATGACCCATGGTATAGAGACGGTATTGACAAAAAAATATGATTAGTCAGGCGTCTGTTTTTGTGAAAAAGCAGCCGAAAGCAAAAAAACCAAAAGTTCTGAGAACCAAAACAGCATGAGTAGTGTTTAATATAATTGTCTCAGGTTTTAAACAGATTCCGGAAAAACTTAACTGCTGACTGGCCAAGAATGTTATGCTCGAACTCAGGTAAAAACAATGCACCCATTTATTAATGGATCATAATTTAGGTTTTCAAAGGTAAAAATCTTCTTGTTTAGGACTTAGAATCCT
>JAQWBH010000229.1 GCA_028707405.1 Parabacteroides sp.
TTATTGCAAAGGTCATACTCGCTCATGCTCATCTGTTATCAAATCTTTTAAATCAACTTGAAGAATCTCCGCGATAGCAAGAAGTGTTGTTAAGTCCGGTTGATACCGATTGCAACAATAAGCATTCACCGTGCTAAAACTCTTTCCCAGCTTTTTGGCTAACCATGTCTGACTGCTTCCTCTTTGGTCTAAAACCAGTTTTATCTTATTTAGTTTCATAAGATTGTTTGAATGTTTGCCACAAATATAGTGAATATTTTGCGATATTGAGATATTTTTATTAAAATAGATACTTCCTAAGCCATTGAAAATATGTTTTTTATCAGTCGATTTTGAGTTTTACATTCATTATAGTAATAAATATTAGGATTGAAACCTTTCTTGTGTTAAACAAACGCGATAGAAGAATGCGCTTTTGAAACAGTTACTGATATGAAGTTCCTTTCTGAAGAAGCTTACTATCAATTTATAAAAAGTCACTGATAATCCATTGACTCTATTTTACAAATTCATCGAATTCACGTTATTTTATGGCAACCAATGTAGCGAACTTCATAAAGCAATAAACACATTCCACAGAAGAAAAACCGGCTTTTCGCAACATACTGACAGTATCTTCAACAGATATCTCTCTGTCTATCTTTTTTCGTTCCAACCATGCCTTTTTCTGTTCTGATGTGATACCACTATTGTCTATGTAATTCATCCACCAACTGTTATACATATCATTAATCGTTTGCGATGAGGCACAAAACTGATCAAGCGTTATAAAACAACCGCCATCAGGCATGCATTTATATATATTTGAGTAAATGCGCTGTTTCTCATCGTTCTCAAGATGATGTATGGAAAGCGCGGAACATATTATATCACAATCGGCAGGCGTATTCTCTATATAATCGGTTGCTAAATATTCGAAATTATTAAGCCCTGAAAATCTCTTCTTTGCTATTTCCAGCATATCTGTGGATAAATCGATAAGAGTGAATCTGGCTTCCGGATACAAAAGAAAAATCTCTTTTGTTAATAATCCGGTTCCTGCACCCAAGTCTGCAATGTGTCTCGCCTTAGCTTTATACTCTTTAAGTATACTAACGGATCGGACATAGTAGTCATCATAACATGGAATAAAACATCTCCTATGTGAATCATACTGTTTGGCAATTAAGTCAAACTGATTTTTAACTTTTTCTATATTCATATCTATTCGTCATTATTTATCCTTGTTCATATACAGTTTGTCAACAGATTGCAAAGAAAGGGGATAGAACTCGTTCAATCGAATATTCTCTACAAGCATCTGAAATTCGATAATTTAGAAGAGCTACAAAATATTTAATAGCCCAATTATTTTCAACCCAGGAGGCTTATCTATCAAAAATAAAGTCCGGACTGCCCTTTCATGGGAAATCCGGACTGATATTCTTTGCCATCCACTTATTACTGGACAGGCATAATTCGCTTTACTTAGACATCCAGTGTCCGTGCAAATTACAATATTCGCGAGCTACAACTTCTTTAGCATCAGTCATGAACTCAGCCACTGGTTTTTCGCCCGGATGCAGATATTTACGCATAATCTGGTTGCCGGCAATCAACTCAATCCATTCGATATAATGTTCAGGAAGCATCGGATGCTCAACACTCCCGACTGAAACTTTGTAACCTCCGTCAATTTTCTCAATCACTGGCAGATGCTTTTCTAATGCAGCGTCTTTTGTATTTTCTGTCAACAGCTCCATCGGTTGTCCGCAACAAGACAGAGTTCCGCCAGAGGGATGTAACACCTCAACGATGTTTCCACAAACGGCGCAACGATAAATTTGATTTTGTTTTGTCATGATCATATATTTTAAAATTCGATTTGTAAATATACAATTTATTTTCGACATTCATATCTTCGTCTATATATTTTATCTATGCCCGATATATTTTACATTACCCTTATGTTTATTATAGGCAAACCAGACAACATCGTTTATCGGATGCAGCTTTAATCTTGCTCTATCAAAATCAAAAGCACCTTGAAGAAAACCTGAAAAGATTATGATGAAAAAATAAAAAGATTAAGATATATTTATTATATCCTGACACAAAATAAGTGATTAATGGCAGTAAATACTTATTTACTTACAGTATTTACTTATTTACCGATACAAAATAATAAATAGTTCCCGAACGGATAGATTTTGTTATCTTATGAATAAAACTATTCATAAGGAGGTAATGACAAATATTTAAATATATATAAAGAATGGCTTGAAGAACTTTTAAACGGAATCTGTGTTTATTCATCAGAGCGTACTCCTTTTATTGACAAAACGGTTCTTTTGCCATTTAGCTGAAGCGGATATCTTCTCTATTTAGCACCTCGCCCAACCCCGTATCCGTCAAAATCACTTCTGATTCCACTCAAAGCAATAGAGAAAATGCATATTTCTTTACTTTATAAGACTCACAAAATTAAATAAAAACAAAAATAATCGAAGAAACATACAAATTCCAAATATAAAGCGTATTTTTGTGGCGAAAACATTTGAGTTCATATTGAATTTTCTTTGTGTGTGTTTGATTCCGCCTTTTTTTCTGCGGGTTATTTCATTCCAAATAGACATCATTATCAATTCCTTTGTTTAAGATAACAGTTGAAATTGAGCGCGGTACACGACGTGGAATGAACGCAGTACACCTTTCAATCATAACAACAATAACAATTTAATTTTTCAAAAGAATGAACATTTATGTGGCAAATTTAAGCTGGGGCACACAGGAAGACAGCTTGCAGAACCTATTTTCACAGTATGGCGAAGTAACTTCAGTAAAAATCATTACCGACCGTGAAACTGGTCGTTCACGTGGCTTTGGCTTTGTAGAGATGCCAAACGTTAAGGAAGGACAGGAAGCTATCGACGCTTTAAACGAAACAGAATTCGAAGGCAAAAACATCAGCGTTGCTATCGCTCGTGAAAGAACCGAAAGACCATCATACGGCGATCGCCGCGGAGGTGGTGGTTACGGTAGTAGTAATCGCGGCGGCGGTGACAGAGGTGGTGACAGAGGTGGTTACAATCGTAGAAGATATTAATAATCGACTTCAAAATAGCAGAATCCCGGTCCTTCTAAAAAGAGCCGGGATTATTTTTTCACCACTTCCGCAAGAATCAATAAAAACAACCTATAATCATTTCAAAAGGCCAAGAGACAAACAACAATAATATGTACCTTTGTAGAAACGAAAAATACAACAATCATTATGAGCAACAAACGAGAAATTTATTTTGCAGGAGGCTGTTTCTGGGGAACAGAACATTATCTGAAACAGATCAGAGGCGTTGAGCATACGGAAGTAGGTTATGCCAACGGCAATATTGAGAATCCTACTTATGAACAAGTTTGCACCGATAAAACAGGCTTCGCCGAAACGGTTCATGTCATTTATGATTCTGATATCATTTCACTGCAACGGTTAATTGATTTATATCTCAAAACAATTGACCCGACTAGCCTTAACAAACAAGGCGGAGATCAGGGAACACAATATCGTACGGGAATATTCTATACAAATAATAATGACCTTCCACTAATCAAAAACTCGTTGGAGAAGATTGCTGAAAATTATGACAAACCGCTGGTTGTCGAAATCAAACCGCTGAATAACTTCTACAAAGCGGAAGAATATCATCAGGAATATCTGATAAAACATCCCACAGGGTATTGTCATATTCATCCCGAACTTTTTGAATTGGCCCGTAAGGCAAACTGATCCGTTCAAGCAACTCCACTATAGCAAAAGGATATAAAAACCAATTGTTTCGACAGTAAATTCATTAAGTGTCTTGATTCTTTGAGAGGAATATATTACTTTTGCACCCGAAATGATTTCAAAGACAATAAAATACAATTAGAAATAAAAATATAAAGTATGATCAATTCGCAAGACATTAAGATTGGAACGTGTATTCGCTTGGATGGAAAGCTGTACTTCTGTATCGACTTCCTCCATGTAAAACCAGGAAAAGGCAATACGATTATGCGTACAAAACTGAAAGATGTTGTCAAAGGCGGCGTTTTGGAACGCCGTTTTAACATCGGTGAAAAATTGGAGGATGTACGTGTTGAACGTCGTCCATATCAATATTCTTATCATGAGGGCGATCACTATCATTTTATTAATCAAGAGACTTGGGATGATATTATCATCGACAAAGAGTTGATCAATGGTGTTGATTTCATGAAAGAAGGACAGATTGTTGATGTAGTTTCAGATTCTTCAACAGAGACTATCCTTTTTGCTGACATGCCTGTAAAAGTTCAACTTGCTGTTACTTACACCGAACCGGGAGTCAAGGGTGATACAGCAACTAACACCTTGAAACCTGCCACAGTTGAAACAGGAGCAGAAGTACGTGTCCCGTTATTTGTCAACGAAGGCGAAATCATCGAAATCAATACACAAGACGGCTCATATGTAGGCCGCGTTCGTTAATTCGATTTCTTTCGTAATTTATAAAATTCATACAGGCATCAATTACACTGTTTATATTTATCAGTGAAATTTGTGCCTGTATTATCATAAACCATTATCTATGAAAATTAAAGAATGGGCCGAAGAAGACCGTCCGCGCGAAAAAATGATGTCCCAAGGCGCTATAGCCTTAAGCAATGCCGAACTCTTAGCTATACTTATTGGATCAGGCAATAAAGAAGAAACAGCTGTTCAACTCTCGCAACGTATACTCAACTCGGTAGATAACAATTTAAATGCGCTAAGCAAATTAAGTATTCACGATCTGATTGCCAATTTCAAGGGGATTGGCGAAGCAAGGGCGATCACTATCTGCGCGGCTTTAGAACTAGGCAAACGACGCGGAACAAGCCTTCCGATATCAAAACCTTGTATTCACTCAAGTCAGGATGCTTATCAATTATTCCACCCGTTGCTATGCGATCTTCCACATGAAGAGCTATGGATTGCGCTGATAAACAGATCTGCAAAAGTTATCAGAAAAATAAAAATCAGCCAGGGAGGAATCAATGAAACATCGGCCGACTTGCGATTGATTCTCAAATCGGCCATTAATGCTCTGGCAGCCGGAATCATTATTTGCCATAACCATCCATCGGGAAGTATCCGCCCAAGCAGACAAGATGATAATCTGACAACACGCCTGAACAACGCCGCTAAACTAATAGAGATCAACCTGCTTGACCATATTGTGCTAACCGACGGAAGCTACTACAGCTATGCCGATGAAGGAAAAATCATCACCTGACCTGCTTTATATACAACAAATTGGAAGAATAATACGGGCAAACTTGACTTTCCAACAGGTTTACACTATCTTTGCACAGAATAATTTTCTCAGAATAAAAGGCGTATGGAGTTCAGCGAACAATGTAAACGAATTTTCGATCAAGCAACGAAGGCTTATCATGTAACAAACAGTGTAGATGCTACGATGAACAACCCTTTTCCTTTGAAGAGTATCGAATATTATCTTTACCTCAAGAACTGGATTGATGTAGTACAATGGCATCTGGAAGATATTATCCGTGATCCGGAAATTGAGCCAAAAGAAGCGTTGGCTATCAAAAGACGCATTGACAAATCAAATCAGGATCGTACAGATATTGTGGAACTGATTGACAGTTATTTTCTGGATAAATACAAACAGGTCAAGCCGCTTCAAAATGCAACCATAAACACGGAAAGTCCGGCTTGGGCTGTAGATCGTTTATCAATTCTGACGATCAAACTATTCCATATGCAGGAAGAAGTTGGGCGTAGCGATGCTTCGGCCGAACACCGGCAAAAGTGCGAAGAAAAACTACATGTATTATTGGAGCAGGAGAAGGATCTTTCGACTGCACTCGATCAACTATTAACGGACATCGAGACAGGCCATAAATATATGAAGGTATACAAACAGATGAAGATGTACAATGACCCGGCATTAAATCCTGTACTTTACGGACAAAAATAATGGCAAAAGTACTAATAATCAGACTATCGGCTATCGGAGATGTTGCTATGACTGTCCCGGTAATCTACTCGGCGGCAAAAGCAAATCCCGACGATACATTCACCGTATTGACCCAAACCTTCCTCATCCCGGTTTTTATCAACCGGCCTGCAAACATCAGCATCATTGGCATTAATACCAAAGGAAGCGAAAAAACACTCTCCGGTCTCTTGAAGTTTACATCGGCTTTGGTGAAATATCATTTCGACATCGTGCTCGACCTGCATAACGTATTGCGGACGATGATGATAAGCTGGATGTTCCGCTTGCACGGCAAACGAGTGTTTGTCATCGACAAGGCACAGAGAGAACGGAAAAAGCTGACGGCACAAAAGAATAAACTCCTAAAACAGCTGCCTCTGATGACAAACCGTTATGCTGACGTTTTCCGAGCTGCGGGACTGAACTATTCGGAATCTTTCGTTTCTTTATACGACGAGAATCATCCTGCAGACCTTTCACCAATGGCTCAATTAACAGGTGAAAAAACAGGCAAATGGATTGGCATTGCGCCTTTTGCCAAGCATCGCGGCAAAATATACCCGATCGATAACATGGAAGAAGTCGTGGCCACGCTGTCTGCCCACAATGACTATACAATATTTCTTTTTGGCGGAGGTGCCTATGAGGAAGCAACCATTGAACAATGGGCATATCAATATCCACACGTAAAAAGTGTCATCGGACGATATTCGTTAAATAACGAGCTGGCATTGATCAGCAAGCTGGATGTCTTGCTTTGTATGGATTCGGCTAACATGCATTTTGCCTCTTTAGTTGGAACACCTGTCATTTCTGTTTGGGGAGCAACACATCCATATGCCGGATTCTATGGTTATCACCAGAATCCGCATGATGCCATTCAGCGGCATCTGCCTTGCCAACCATGTTCAATATACGGTAATAAGCCTTGTTATAGAGGAGACTGGGCATGTATGGCTCAAATTAAGCCTGAACAAATCGTGCATAAAATAGAGCAGCATTTACAACAATTATAACTAAAAAAAATAGATGAATATTGGATTTGATGCCAAAAGGATCACACATAACGGAACCGGATTAGGAAACTATAGCCGCTTTATTGTGCGTATTCTTTCTGAGCAATTCACCGATAATCAGTATCATCTTTATTCACCGTCAGAAGGAAAAGCATACTTGCGCAGTCGGGTTGATAAACTTCCGAATATTGTATTCCATTATCCTTCCAGTCTGTTTTACAGACTGTTCGGTTCAATGTGGCGCTCCGGAGGATTATTATCCAATCTGCAACGGGATGAAATACAACTCTTCCATGGATTGAGTAATGAAATACCTTATGGACTACACAAAAAAAAGATTCCTTCAGTTGTTACAATACACGATCTGATCTTTATGAGATTTCCTCAATTCTACAAACCAATAGACAGGGAAATCTATAAAAAGAAGTTCAAACATGCCTGTCAGGAATCCGATCGGGTTATTGCCATCAGCGAGGCTACAAAATGTGATCTCATTAATTTCTTCGGAATTGATGAGCACAAGATCTCAGTTGTTTATCAGGGCTGTGATCCCATATTCATGCAAACAGTGACAGAGAAAGAAAAACAAGAAATAAAAAACAAATACCACCTGCCAGACCGCTATATATTAAACATAGGGACCATCGAATAT